>JAGQOS010000021.1 GCA_020427265.1 Planctomycetales bacterium | reverse complement strand
TATTTGATTATTGCGAGAGCCGGTCTCCCATCCGGAAGGTGCCATGATTTCGATTTCTCCGAGCGCCGATCTTTCGATGCGCAGCCCATCATTTTCCTGACACCAGTCATAAAAAGCGTGGTCATCCATGACGTCGAGATCCGTCGGGATCCGGTAACGCACGCTCGATTCTAATTCAGGATGCTGGACGACCAGAGTCGGCATGAGGTAAGGCTAACCGAATCCGCCTGCGCCTGCAATGGCGGATTCCACCTCACCAGACTCGCTAAACATGATCACGGAGCTATCGACAAAGAGTTTAAGCAACTTTGCAGCCATCGCCTTTTTGTTAGCGAGCGCCTCATGCCCCGCTAAAGAACCAATGTGGAAATGGGAGGCTCAAGACTGCGGCGTTGAAACATCGATTCGTGCCCTGTGCGCCGTCGATGAAAAGGTTTGCTGGTTCGGAACCGCGAAGGGCACCATTGGCCGGACGATTGACGGTGGCAAGACGTGGAAACGTTTTGTCGTGGCAGGTGCTGAGGATGTCGAGTTCCGGGACGTTGAGGCATTCGATTCAAGTCGCTGTATCGCCATGAGTGTTGGCGAAGGCAAGGCGTCGCAAATTTACCGAACCACTGACAGCGGCGAGAGCTGGAACCTCGTATTCCAGAACAAAGCGCCGAATGGGTTCTTCGACGGCATGGCGTTCTGGGACGAGCAAACCGGAATTCTCGCCGGCGACCCAGTGGACGGACGCCTCGTAGTCCTGCGAACGGCCGATGGCGGAGCAACGTGGCAGCCGGTCGATTCCACCCCGGCGATGAAGGAGGGAGAAAATGCGTTTGCGGCGAGTGGAACACATCTGGCTGTGGCACCGGGCGGGCACGTATGGGTCGGAACGGGTGGCGTCGCCGCGCGGGTATTCCATTCAACTGACTTCGGAAAGACTTGGGCGAGAGCGGACACGCCAATGATCGCAGGAGAACCATCGACGGGGATCTTTTCCATCGCATTCAAGGATACCCAGCACGGCTTCGCGGTAGGAGGTGACTACACAAAAGAAGCCGCAGGCGAGCGAAACGCTCTCTGGACATCGGACGGTGGCAGTTCATGGGCATTGCTTCACGGCACAGGCGACGACCGTCCATCCGTCTTCTCATTTCGATCCTGCGTTCGCTGCGTTCCCGATTCGAATCTGGTCATCGTCGCAGGCCCAGACGGTTGCAATGTGTCCCGTGACGACGGGAAGACCTGGGCCGCTTTCGGGGATCAAGGTTTCCACACGCTGAGCGTGGGAGGAGGATTGAACGCGATCTGGGCTGCGGGCGCAGACGGTCGTATCGCGCGCCTCAGGTGAGCGCTGGGAATTGTGCAGCATTCGCACCGCACGATTTCGGAATCCGGGAAAAGAGATCACTTTCTCCACCTGGGCGAGTGGCGACCGTGCCCGAGAGCGCCATCGTTGGTTCTTGCATGAAACGGCATGGGCCAATTCTTCGCGCACACTCAACGCGTTATCCCCACACTCGCAGCAGCTGCGTTCGCTGCCCCCGAATCAATCTCACGCCAGAACTTGAACAACTGGTCGAAGTGTCTTTTCTCACGATCCGCTTCTGGAACCTGGAGCAAGGTATCGAAGGCAAAGACAGGATCGGCCTCGATTGTGGCGGTGGCTATACGCAACATTCCTTGATTTCGGGCAGCGCCTGGAGGAAGCCGATGCACCAAGTCACTAACAACACCAAAATCCTGCTGCATGCCAGTATCGAAGACGCTTCTCATTGCGGGCTTGGACAATCGTTCGGGCAACGTCGTCGTCCAGCTTAGGGCGTCTTGAATCGAAACGTCGCGAACCAGGGCAGAGGCAACTTTCTCAACAATGCGGCTTGAGAGTAATGAAGTATGCACTGGATCCTCGATTACGGTTCCGAAAACCGCCAGCGCTGTAGCAGAGTCCTCCCGGGCCAGGGCAATGATTCCAGTTTCGATGGCCACCTTCGCGACGTTTGCATCGCCCGCTTCGAGTGCAGCTTCAATCGTCTCCAGTGGCTGGGTGCCAGCGGCGGAACTCCAGATTTCACCCCTGTAGGCCTTCAACCTGTCGTCGCTCACAGCGGCCAACGCTGCCTCTGGATCGCGCGTAGCCCATGTTCGGAGCAAATTTGACAATGCCTCGCTATGTGGAGCGTCTGGAGTGGGCTCGACGATGTCGATCACTTCCCGCTCGAAGCCGTCCAGTCGATAAGAAACCTGCGCGAGAATCATCTCAACATCCCCTCCTAGCTTTGCTGCTGCGCTAAGCGCATCCAGAGGCTTGTTCCGCGCCAGCTGACTCAACTTTATTGCGGCCAAGCTCTCCTCCAATTCAACCTGGGTTCCATGCTGCCCAGCGAACTCGATAGCCGCAGCCTCATCCGTCTCTCCCAGCCGCTTTGCAAATTCCAGCACTGCGTTTTGCCGAACTCCCGCATCGGCAATCTCAGCAGCCACCTGATTTGCTACGGCCACGCTGACACCAGTGGGCGCTTCCAGCAGCAAGGCGAGCGACTTGTCGCTTGGCAAGAACGCGTCGACCCAAACAGCCACTTCGCCGCTCATCGCCAGCAATTCGGCCTTCCAGGTCGCCAACTCGCTAACTCTCGAGACCGGCTCGGCGCGGGGGCCGGATAGCGAAACAGCCAGCGACCCCAATCCCACAGAACCGGCCAGCAAAGCAAGCTCGCGCCCCCAACCGTCGTTTTGCAACGCAGCCGTCGAAATTCCGGTCGTATGTCGGGGTAAATCGGACATGACGCGCTGCGGAAAAGGAGAAAGGGGATCGAAGCCACGCGAAAGTGTACCATCCACTGGTTGCGCCGGTCGCGACACGGTTATACTCAGGTTAGATTTTGACGAAAACTTGTGCCGGGTTAGGAAGGATTGTGCCGTATGTGTCGCCCTTACTGCCGCTCGATGTGGGCGTGCCTTGCATTGTGCGTCGTCGCACTGACTGTTCAAGCTGAGGACGAGCTGCCGCCCGCGGCTGAAGTGTATCTTGGCCGGACCATCGCCCGCACAATGCACTATACCGGGGCGCCCTGGCTGGTGCGCGAGTCGCGCGAGCGCGAGGAAGAGTGTTCGACTCTGCTGAAGGCCCTGACGCTGCAACCCGGCAACACGGTATGCGACATGGGATGCGGCAACGGATTCTACTCGTTGCAGATGGCTCGGCTTGTGGGCGAGAACGGCCGGGTGTTGGCGGTCGATATCCAACCCGAAATGTTACGGCTCCTCGAAGCGCGGGCCGAAACGGTGGAGATTGGCAACATCCACACGATTTTGGGCACAATTATCGACCCCAAATTACCAGCCGGCTCGGTCGACTTGTGCCTGTTGGTCGATGTTTACCACGAGTTTTCGCACCCGGTGCAGATGTTGGCCGCGATTCGGCGGAGTTTGCAGCCGAAGGGACGGGTGGCGTTGGTCGAGTTTCGTCTCGAGGATCCCGACGTGCCAATCAAATTGCTGCACAAGATGAACAAAACGCAAATGCTCAAGGAGTTCGAGGCCAACCAATTCAAACTCGTGGGACAGTTCGACAAACTGCCCTGGCAGCATGTGATGTTTTTCGCGCGCGACGATTCGCCCTTACCTGCGGTCGAGCCCACCGATTGGCCGATCGATCGGACAACGCCAGCCGTGGAGGCAATCGAAACGAACGACGCCGCACGCTAGCGACGCGTACTATAGCGGCTTTTTCCCCGATACACCTACGGGGAACGGCAAAGCGCGCATTTCGACCAGGCCGCATTCTTCGAACCAGGAAAAGACCTCGGGATACGTATGCTTCGACTGGTATCGGGGCGAATACCAGTCGAACGTATCCAGTATGTGTTCGCGCAGATTACGATGATTGTTCGACTCGGGAATCGCGTGATATACGAACCCGGGCAGCAGAAGATGGAGCAGGTTCTGAAAACGAGGGACTTTTCGCAGGTAGTAATACGGCACTTCCAGTAGACAGAGTGCGTAGAGCAACTGGCTGGGCAGTCGGGTGGTTACGCTGCGCCACAATCGGTTAACCGTTTCCTTCAGCGATCCGGGTGACCAGACATGCGCATCGTAGACCCAAATGACAATCGTGCCGCCGGGCTTGAGAAAGCGCGTGAGCGACTGAAACGCCTTCTTGCAATCGGGCGTGTGATGGAGCACGCCGATCGAATAGATGAGGTCGAAGGTTTCGTCGGCGAACGGCAAGTCGAACGCATCTCCCTGAACGACGTGCGCGTGTTCGCGGCGACCGACATTTTCCATGGCCGTTTCGACGGCGAAACTAAGATCGACTCCGATCACTTCGGCGCCGGCGCGCTGAACGACGTCGGCGAACCGGCCGGTACCAACGCCCACGTCGAGCACGCGTTGACCGGCTAGCTGGGTCAGGTCGAGTCCGGTTTTTTCGCAGAATACGCGGCGCGAGTTATCGCTCGACGCGCTATCGAATTGCGTCTTCTTGTGGAGTTGCCATTCGAAGCTGAAATTGCCGACATACGCATCCGATGCGACGGTTCTCAGCACGCCGCGCTGAATCGGCAAGGCGACTCCGCAGTTTGCGCACGCCAGTTCGCCGTCGATGATTTCCTGGCCTTCGCGATGATCGGCTCGCATTTTCCACTGCTGAGCGTCGCACTCGCGACAGCGAAGCAAGGGGGGCAACGACTCTTTCACCAGAAAACTCCCACAGTGCAGCGAACCAGCAAGACGAGCCTTCAATCATACCATGCGGTGCGACAATGCGGGATGTCTCTTCCCACGACAGCGCCCGATCAATTCATGTCGACGTCGGTCGATGGTCGCGCACGTATCGCACATGCATTGCGCAGCGCGTTAACCGCCGATCGCCCCCGTGGCTACATTGCGACGCTCCGCGTGCGCCGAGCAAGTCTGCCACTGTACGCCGGTCGATGGCTCGATCAACCAGTCTGACGGCCGACCGACGCGGAGACCCGGCGCCTTACACCGAACATCGCCGGCATCGAAATCACGCGGCCACGCAGATTCGGCAGCGACGCTTCGCGCGCTTGACGCTCGATGTCTTTTTGGGCCATTTCTTCCAGCACGACGGGATGCCAGGCTGGATTGCGTTTCTCCTGCACCACGTAATTTTCTCGCGCCCATCGGCGCAGGCCGAGTTCCTCGATCAAATCGATCCTTCGCGCAGCTTGGTCCGCCATGACAGACTCCTCGCCTCCAGGGTTCGTACAATCTTGCGAGTCGCACTGTTTATCGTTGCCTTAGACATCGGCCCGGCAACGATGCATGCCAAAGCTCGATCCGGAATTGGCTCCCCAAAAGGTGCGGTTTTCCTAATCCGCAGCGTCACAATCCGTGACAACCCGCAAGACCGGAGCGTTGGCGGATCGGTCGCTGGTGCGGTTGGTAGAAACACACGAATATTGCCGGTTTTCCGGGTATTCTGCCTTTGCGAGTCGGGCGCCTGGCCAACGAATTGCAACGACGGAACTCTCTGCGATAATAGGGTAGCCGGAACGATTAGGTGCTTGGTAAACTGCCATCAGCGAGGCAGTTTGTGACCCCCTGTTGATGGATGAAAAATGGCGTCTGTAGTTGGAAAAGAGGTGGATACTAGCCACACGCCGGGCCCCTGGTTTGCCTGGAAGACGGAAGTCGAAGGGAAGAAGGCCTGGGTCGTGACCACGGTGCCCGAAGACGATTGGACTCCACAGCACCGTGTGATCGCAACGATTTACGGCAACGATGCGATTTCGCAGGGAAATGCCGAAATCATCGCCAAGGCCGCCAGCAGCGCCAAAGCGCTAGTGGCCGCCAAGAAGATGATGACCGATCCCAAGAACGCCACGCGCGAAGACAAAAAGATTGTGATGAATCTCGACGAGATTCTCGCCGACTCGAACACCGTGTCGGCGCGCGTTGCAGCGCAAAGCTCGGCCCATCAAAAGGCGGTCATGCCACTGTGGCGAATTTTCACCGTCTTCTGTGTCTTGTGGACCATTGGCTGGGTGATCTGGGGCACGGGGCGGCTCGTGGTCAAAGGATTTGAGATCGACGAGCCCACGTCCAAGACACAAATGAAGTAGCTCACTGACGACCGATACGATTTCAACCATAAACACATTCGCGCCATGCACACACCCGGACCCTGGTACACTTGGAAATCGGAAGTCAACGGCCGGCCGGCTTGGCTGGTAACGGGTGTTCCCCAGGGCGAGTGGACCCCCCAACACCGCATCGTGGCCACGATCTACGGCGACGACGCGCTCACGCAGGCCAACGCCGCCGTGATCTGCAAGGCGCCTTCGAATACTAAGGCATTGCAGGCGGCGCGCCGAGCTTTAAGCAACCCGGCAACGACCGTTCAAGAAGAAAAGAAGAGCCTGTTCGACTTTTCCAATCTGTTTGGCGACACGCTCCACGACGACCTGGTACGCGCGCGGCGAAAGTCGAAGATCGAGGAATACGCCACAGCACCGATGGGGCGCGTCTTCGTAGCGCTGTGCGTCATCTTCACCGTGCTTTGGTCGTGTTATTTGGGCGTGGTGCAAGTGGCCGCCTACTGGCAACAGGACCGCGGCAAGCCAGGAACGAATTTTACGATCACCGAGCGCGATGAGTTCTCGGCGCCCATCGATCCGCGTTCCCAAAACAGGCCGTCGTCTCGCGGACGGTCGAACGACGTGTTCGAGTAAGCCCCGAATCCTGCGACGCTTCGGCATACTCTCTTGGAACCGATCGCTACCTGCCCGCGATCAAGGTTCGGGCACGGCGATTCCCTCGTCGATGATCGCGCCTTCTTTCGTCTGCCGCACCAGGACGGAGCCATCCGGTTGAAAGAGGAATTGAAACAGGGCCAACGGCTGATCAATCTGGGGTTCGAGATAGACCATGTTTTCACGCACTTTCCAGCGAAAATGCGAGCGAGGCTGCTTGCCCAAGTAATACGCGCCGTCTTTGCCAAACTGCACACCCGTGTAGGTCTTCGTGCGCATTTTGAGCGTCCAGGTGTGCGCCATCGCTTGCTGCTGGGTGCGCTGCTCGATTTCCGCAGCGCCTCCAGGTCCTGCGTCACTCGCGCTCTCTGCCGCCGAAGGTTGCACTTTCGCCAATCGGGCGCGTACGCGAGTTTCCGTGAGCCCCTGCAATTCGGGCAATGCGGCGCGATACCATTGGGCGGCATGCGCGCGGATCTGGTCCGCCTCCCACGAGGCGCGGCCGTCGGCTAAATCCCACCAAGTGTCGGCAAGTTGAATCTGGTGGGTCGCATCGTCGGGATTGCGCAGTTCGTCGGCCGCGGCCGAGCGTAGATTTGCATCGGCGCCTAAGGCAAGATATGTCAAACCCGATTGGAAGTCGCCTTTGGCGAAGCACAGGAATTCCCCTGCCTCCTGGTTCGCCAGGGCATCGCGCGGCTGGGACTCAAGTTTTTCGAAAGCATCCCGTGTGTCGTCAAATTGCTTGCGAATCTTCTCGATCGTACGCTTGTGGGCTGCGAGTCGCTGCACCAAGGTGGCGTCGCGCGCCCGGCGGGCCAGAATCAACGCGGAGTCGAGAGCGTCGTTCGCGTCTTCGTACCGGTCCTCTTGCATTGCCGCTTCGGCCAGCGTTTGGGCGAATGCGACAACCTGTACCGCTTGCTCTCGATCGCGGATCTTTAGCACGACCTGTTCCAGCAGATGCTGTTTCAGCCGCTGCAAGGGCACATCAAAGCGGCGAGCCAACGCTTCAACCGACTCGACGGCCAAAGACATATCGGGCGCTTCGACAGCCGACTCGAACGACATGACAAACAGCTCGTATTGAGCCGCGTTGTCGTCATTGGTTTCTTTCGCCTGCGCCAGCAACAACCGGGCGAGTTCTGCTTTGCCTGCGGCGTCGCGTTTAGAGAAGTGCGAGGCGAAAAGCTTGAGGATTACCTCGTGCGCCTCGGCCCGCTGTGCTTTGGAAGGAACCGCGAGGCGATCGTTTGCTTCGCCAGATTCAGATGGATCAGCGGACGATGCGACTGGCTGCGGCGACTGGGCCTGGACCGAAAACGCGAAGACTCCGACTGCCAGCAGCGACCATGCCCAGCGAAACGGAACGCGTGCTTCGCTCCGCTCTTTCGCTCTCCAAATGCACTTCATCGCTTCCTCCACGCACGGAACACGACGCGATCGGTCGCTGACCATCGCGATAAGCACCAGGATAGGTCAAATCTCGACCGATTTCCAACCCTGTTTGTCCAGGTAGATGGTTCGAGGCCATATGCCAGCGACAACCGAACACGCCGAGTGGCGCGGTCGCATCTGACGAGATTCGTGGGTGTTGCGGAAGGACTATTGCCCGTCGAGCTGACCGCCGATTTCCGCGAACAGAGCATCCAAGGCATCGATTTCAGCGCCTTGTTCCTGCGATGGCGCTTCAACCTTGTTAGCCAACGCCCGCAAACGTGCTGCGGCATGCGCGCCGAGATCGTCTGCCTCAGCCTGCGAGACCCGAGTGTAGAGTCGATCGACGAGCACCTGACGGTCCGGACTGCGTGATGTCGCGGACTCCATATCCGGAGATCGTTGATCCACAGGCTGCGTGAGCCTGCCGTTGGCCGGGGCAAACCAATCGAAGCGTTGCCCGAATGTTTCGGCGACGCCATCGGCCGCGGTCACCCGCGCAGCGTGTTGTTCGTCGATCAGATTTTGAACGACTAGATTCCCGACGGCCGGCAGGTCGTAATCGATGGTCCAGTAGGCCTCTTCGGGCAGAACAAGCACTTCGAGCGGCGTCATGGCATGCGCGTGGTCGTCGGCTTCGTGATCCTCGCTTTCCACCAGCGCGCTGGTGCTGCCGGTGCTTAACGACGTCGACGTTCCCGCGGCGAGGCCGCCCGGCGGGGTATAAGGATCGGCCGACGCATAGTTCACTTGATAACCCAAATCTTCGAGTTGCCCGATGGTCACGCCGCTGATCGGGTTGCTGCCCGAGTCGATGTACCCGGTCATCAATTCGTTGTTGAACGTGGACTCGCGCCAATGCGAATCGCGCGTGCCGCCGCCGCCCGTGTTGGCGACGGGCACCGAGGTGGAACTGCCGCCGAAAATCGCATTGAATTGCGCGGTGGCGTTCGCGCCGGTGAAACGGGGATTGCTGCCTCCGGCCCCGGTGAGCAGACCGAGATTGTCCCAGATCGTGCCGATGCCGATCACGTGCCCCATTTCGTGCAGGATGACATCGACAAGCTGCCCGCTGGACTCGAGCGATGCCAGGTCGGCGCTATCAAACTGCATGATTCCATACGACGGCAGGAACGAACCGTTGCGCAGTCGCGTTGGGCCGGCTTGGCCCAGGATACCGCCTCGTCCGTCGATCGATGGCGCGCTCGCTTCAATCACCACGTCGTCGACCAGGCCATATCCGGATACGAACACGTCGGGAATATCGCCGACGATGATTTCCGCCCAACGCTGCGCCGCATCGGTAAAGACTGCCTGCTGACTTGGAGTCAGGCTGCTATCGATAAAGACCACTTCGATTTCAAAGCTTGATACTTCGTCGTTCGTAACGTCGACCGAATCGTAACCCGTCGCATAGCCGGTCGCCTCGGCGATGATCGAAACGGTTCGAGTATCGTCGAAAAACACGTCGTCGATGGCGTCGATATCGAATGTGGCGGACGCTTGGCCGTCAAGAATCGTGACCGTTGTGGGAACCGCAGCTTCGCTTGTATCGCCGCTGGTCAACGTCACAATCAAGTCGCCAGCCAGCGACCCGCTCCGAGTAACCGTAGCCGTTGTCGCAGCAGGACCGTCGGCCTCGCTGATCGAATCGGCAGCGACGACTACGGTCAGCGTTTCAGGCAGCGGCGTCAGCTCTTCAATGCGGATTGCGTCGGCGCGCACCCATTCGTCGGCATCGTCGCTGATCTGCACGGTCAGCGTCGATCCGGTGATGCGGTAGGAAGAAACGATATCTTCCCAGCCGGCACCCGCGTCGGTGAAGTCGTTGGGAGCAAGTTCCTGATTCAAGCGATTCGTCAGCGGGCCCGCGCCGCCGAGGATCGTAAATGGCGTATCGCTGGCGCCGCTGGAATGCGCAGGCCAAGTGGCGGAAACGCGATAATCGCCTGGCGGCAGCCCGGTAAAGACCCATTGGGCCCGATCACCCGATTCGCTCGGACCGGCGTAGGCGATGGCGCCGTCGAGGAATCCGCCTAGTCCGGAATAGGTTGCCCAGGGGCCGGAAACACTCGAAAAGCCAGCCTGCGAATTGTCGAGTATGGCCACGACCGGCGCTGCTTCATTGTCGATTACATCGAGTGAATCCTGTCCTGTGTCGAAGCCCGCAGCGCTCGCCGAAATGGTGACGGTTTGCGTACCGTCGATGTCGCCGTCGTCTTGCGCATCCACATCGAACGTGGCCGTCGATTGCCCGTCGAGAATGGTTACCGTGGCCGGCACGGTGGCCTCCGACGTGTCGCTGCTCGCGAGCGTGACGACGAGGTCGCCGCTGGTCGACCCGAGCCGGGTTACCGTACCCGTCGTCGCGGCGGGGCCTACTTCTTCGCCAATGGCCGCGTCGTTGAGCGAAACGGTCAACGCGCCGGCTGGATCGCCGATGCGGACGATTCGCACGGCGTCGGCACGCACCCATTCGTCGGCGTCGCTGCCGATTTCGACCGTGAGAGTCGAACCGTAAATGCTATACGAGGCTGAAATGTCTTCCCACCAGGCGCCCTCGTCGAACAGGTCGTCGGGAACAAGTTCTTGGTTCAGCCGGTTGGTCGTCGTTACCAAGCCCCCGCGCAACGTAAACGGTGTGTTCGTTGCGCCGCTGGAATGGGCTGGCCAGGTAGCCGAAACCCGATAGGCGCCGGCCGTTAAACCCGTAAAGGTCCAGCTTGCGCGATGGTTTGTAGCCGACGGCGGGGCGTAAACGATCGCTCCGTCGTCGAAGCCACCCAGGCCCGAGTAGGCCGGCCACGATCCCACGATTCGCGTGAACGCAGCGTCCGAGTTATCAAGAAACCGCGGCGGCGGGTCGTCGTCGGTAACCGTAATTGTATTGAGGCCTGCCAGCAGGCCTCCACCGCTTGCCGTAATCGAAACCGCCCGAGTCCCCGTGTATTGACCATCGTCGGTCACGTCGACGTCGAACGTGGCGGACGATTGTCCGTCGAGAATCGTGACACTTGCCGGCACGCTCGCCACACTGGGATCGGCGCTGGCGAGCGATACGATCAGATCGCCGCTCGTCGACCCGGTGCGCGTGACCGTGCCTACGGAAGCCGAAGCGCCGGCCGACTCTGAAACGGTCGCTGGCGAGAAGGTCAAGTAGGTCGAATCGTCGGCATCGCCGATGCGGCGAATGCGAATCGCATCGGCGCGCAGCCAGCCGGTCGTGTCGCCGCTCAATTCAACCGTCAGTGTCGAGCCGAGAAGGCTGTAGTTGGCCGAGATCGTTTCCCAACCCACGCCGGCGTCGAACAAGTCATCCGGCGCTAAACGCTGATCCAATCGCGTCGTCACCGGCGCGGAGCCCCCGCTGACGGTAAACGGCGCGTCGATCGCTCCGCTTTCATGAGCCGGCCAGGTTGCCGACACTTCATACGCGCCGACCGGCAGCCCGGTGAACTTCCAACGGACCGTGTCGCTCGAAGCGGTCGGACCGGCATAGGCATACGCGCCTTCGTCGAAGCCGCCGAGCCCCGAAAAGGTCGGCCAGGCGCCCGAGACTCGCGTAAAGCCGGCATCCGAGTTGTCTTTGTAAATCGGCGCTGAGTCGTCGTCGGCGATCTGGAGTGACTTCTCACCGGGCAGCAGAGACCCGGTTGTGGCCGAGATCGCTACGGCGCGCGTTCCCGTGTATTCGGAATCGTCGAACACGTCGATAGCGAACGTGGCCGAAGCTTGCCCGTCGAGGATCGTGACGCTCGCCGGCACGCTCGCCACGCTGGGATCGGCGCTGGCGAGCGCTACGATCAGGTCGCCGCTCGTCGATCCGGTGCGCGTGACTGTGCCTGTCGACGCCGCCGCGCCGGCCGCTTCCGAAACGGTCGCTGGCGAGAAGGATACGTAGGTCGCGTCCTCCGCGTCGCCGATGCGTTGAATGCGAATGGCGTCGGCACGCACCCAACCGGTGGCGTCGCCGCCAATCTCCACGGTCAGTTTCGAACCGACAATGCTGTAGAATGTGGCGATGTCTTCCCAGCCCGCGCCGGCATCGGTCAGGTCGTCGGGAACAAGCCGCTGGTCGAGACGCGTGGTCAGCGGCGCCGATCCGCCGCTGACGGTGAATGGCGTGTCGACCGCGCCGCTGGCATGGGCCGGCCAGGTGGCCGACACGCGATAAGCGCCGGCCGGTAGTCCGGTGAAGGTCCAACTCGCCCGGTTCTCGTTGGGCGTCGACCCGGAGTAGGCGATCGTGCCGTCGTCGAAGCCGCCCAGGCCCGAGTACTTCGGCCACGCGCCGGTCAACTTCTTGAAACCCGGATCCGAATTGTCCATGTAGATTGGGGCCAATTCGTTGTCGGCAACTGTGATCGTCGAGACACCGGCCAATAGACTGCCGCCCGTGGCGGTAATCGCGACATCGCGATCACCCGTATAGATCGAATCGTCGGTCACGTCGACGTCGAACGTGGCGGACGATTGTCCGTCGAGAATCGTGACACTTGCCGGCACGCTCGCCACACTGGGATCGGCGCTGGCGAGCGATACGATCAGATCGCCGCTGGTCGACCCGGTGCGCGTGACCGTGCCTACGGAAGCCGAAACGCCGGCTGCTTCTGAAACAGAATTCGGCGCGAGCGACACGACGATCGAATCTTCCGCGTCGCCGACGCGTTCGATGCGAATGGCGTCGGCGCGAACCCAGCCCGTTGCGTTGCCACTAATTTCCACGGTCAGCGTCGAGCCGACGATACTATAGAATGTCGCAATGTCTTCCCAGCCTTTACCCGCATCGAGCACGTCGTTGGGAACAAGTCGCTGGTCCAACTGCGTTGTTAATGGGGCCGAGCCGCCGCTCACGGTGAACGGTGTATCAACGGCGCCGCTCGAGTGTGCTGGCCAGGTCGCTGAAACGCGGTAAGCGCCCAATTCCAAGCCGGTAAACGTCCAACTCGCCCGGTTTGCGCTGGGCGTAGCGCCGGAGTAGGCGATTGCGCCGTCGTCGTAGCCGCCTAATCCGGAATAGGTGGGCCATGGGCCCACGATCCGGGTAAAGCCGGCATCGGAATTGTCGAGGATGATCGGCGTCGCGACACTTGCTTGCAGTGGCGCAGTCTGGACATCATTCACCAGATCCTGCCCCGGATCGGCGGCCGCCAATAGATCGCTAGCCAGCAAGGCGCGCGCTTCGAGCGACTCGAAAATGAGCTTCTTGCGGTCGGTTTTGTTACTGCGTGTGCGAATTCGCGCCGAATGGCGCAGGCAAGCCGCCTGGCGGAAAAATGGTCCCATCGATTCCCCTTGCTTTTTGTGCATCGAGCCGAATGGCTCGTCTAGCGCCGCTTGCCCCTGTCCTTAGCAACCTGTGTGAAGTCGACCGCCTGCAACCTTGCTTCGGCCGGCAACTTCTGTTGCTCTGTAGCCCTCGGACCCTTCAATTTTCACCAACCGCTCGATTCTTGCCAACGAATTGGTAGCAAGAAAAAGTAGAAAAAACAGCCAAAACCCTTGATTTCCATGCTCATGGGTGGAACGGTTCTCCTCCATGAAAACGGAACACGGGATGATCTTACCCAATCCGGTCCATGTGCAAAACGCCCGCTGCTACTACAGCCTGTTGTGGCCGGGTTCGCGCGCGTCGTTGCCCATCGGCAAATGCAACAGGACTACTGAACGGAACGCTTGGCAAAACGCTTTGCCGGCGCGCCTGCCGATGCCGACGACGCTGCAGCGCTCAGCGCCGAGCCGCTGGCCCGATTCCCAACTCGCTTTCAATCGTCAGTGATTGCGATTCGGGCGGCAACTCGTTTGTGCGATCGTCGCCCAGCGAATTTTCGCCGCCCAACGCGCTCATCAGCGAGTCGACCGACGACGCAACGTCGTTGAGATCGAGAAGCAGAGAAGGTGTTCCATCAACCGTCGACGTTAAGCCGCTGATATTCTGAACGTTGGATGCGGCGACTGGTTGTTTGGCGGAAAATGTGTCATCGGGATCGAAGTAATCGACAATCGCGGCGTCGAGAACACCGGTCGACGGCGATTCGCCAGGCGGCGGAGGCGGCAACGGCGCCGGAATATCGGGGATTTCGTCCTGACCGAGACCGACCGCCTTGCGCGCGATGAACGAGGCATCGAGCGCCGAAAGGCGCTGGTTGCCGGTCACGTCGGCAACGAGAATAGGATCGAACCGAGAGAAGACATCGAATCCGCTGTCGAGCCCCACCGCAACGCGCGCGACCATCGAGGCATCGAGCGCACTGAGGCTCTCGTCCCCCGTTGCATCGCCGGGGAAAGTTACCAACTGCACGGCAGTGTCACCGTCGGCGTTGATGGCGCCATCATTCCACAGGACACCGGTAAGATCGAGGATCGCTCCTGCGCCAACCGAAGCCGTAGCGGGAATGCCGGCAGGCAAAATCAGCGCCACTTGTTCGCCGGGCGCGAGCGGCGTCTCGCCGGCGATGCGAATGCGCTTCTGCCCAGGCGCCAAGTCTTCGAAGGCGTCGACCAGCCAATCGTTCGGAATCGATTCGCCGAGATCGGGCGCCGAGAGAGAAAGCAAATTGGGATCGTAGTGCAGCACGAACTCGACACTTAGGACACCGTCGCCGTCGGAAATGGCGACAGGAATCCCGCCGGCTGAGTCGAGGTCGACGGCTTGCCTGGGGCCGCGCGAAAGGTCGGGCAGGATGAGCCGCTTTGCCGCCGGTGCGGCAATCGAAAACTCCTGGACAAAGTCGCTGCTGAGCGGATGCCCGACGAGGTCGGTCAAACTGTCGTTGCGTGAGAAAATTGTCAGCGTGTAGTCGTCGGGAGCGAGTGGCCCACCGGTTTTCACAAAACGCAACGAGTTGGAATCGGCGTCCCACAGGAGCGATCCCGCGACAATTCCTTGCGTGCGGCCGACAAGTTGAACGTCGGTTTCATCGCGAGTTGCATCCACGCCGTCGTACAGATTCAAACGCTGGAAGTCGGGCTGACCAACGATTGCCACTGTGAAGCCGGAAGCGTCTGTCGATACGGCGTTCGCGAAGACTCCTTCGTTGTCGTTGACTGTGAGTTCGATTAGGGAGTCGGCCAGGCCCAGCGATCGGACGTCGATCGTCACGGCTTGAGGGCCGTCGAGATCTGTGTCGTCGACTGCGGTAATGGGCACGTCGGTCGAATTCGTAAATGCATTGATCGAGACCAATCGTGTGGCATCGTCGACCGGTTCGAGATAGCCGCGAATTTCGCCGGGAGTATTTCGCACCGTGTGGACGTTGACGTAGACGATCTCTTGCGCAAACTGTTCGAGCCACGACGCCACGTCGCGCGTTTGTGGAAAGCTCACGTCGGCTGCGTCCCAAGTTCCCGATACGGTTCCAGCCGCTGCGTCGACGACCAGATCGTCGACGTCGCGATTGGGTTCGATGATGCCGAAAATCATCTCGCCGTTGATATCGGGTTCGCCGATATGCAAATGGATCGACGTCAGGTCATCTGTCGCGTCGTCGGGCGTTTGCAGGCCGTCGAGATCGATGCCTTGAATCTGAAACGAGTAGTCGAGCGCGAGCCCGCCAGCTTCCTCGCGCAACTGAAAATGGGCCGTGCCGCTGGTATCAGCTCCGGAAGGCGGCACGGTATTCTCAGGACGCAGATCGACCGTATACTCCAGCGCCGCCCCGCCTCCCCAACGGGCTTCGGTCGGATCGCTCAACGAAACGGTCACAAATCGTGCTGCCGTATTGTCCTCGCCGACTGGACGTTCGAGCGTGATGACCGTGGCGTTTTCGCCGGCGGTTTCCTCGATCGTATCGACCGAGAGCGCCGATTGTAGCGCGACGGCCTCTGCGGCCGGTGTACGCTGAATCAGACGGATGGCGTCCACGGCAATACTGCCGTTCGCGCCGGCGCCGCTAATGGTAATCTGCGCGTCTTCACCGGCCGTGAAATCGAAGCTTCCCAGCGAATTCCAGAAACCGCCCCCGGTGGCCAGGCTCTTGACGACCGGGGTTACGCCATCGGCGTGCGCGATTTGAAAGGGCAAATTCGTGGCTCGTCCGGTAAACGTGCTCCAATAAGCCTGCACCTCGTAGGTTGCCGTGGCGGGTACGGGAACGGAGTACACGAGCTCATGGTCCGCCGTCACCGCGTTCAGCAGAAAGGTCGAGGGGCCGTAGAACTGGTAGGCTAGATAACTTCCCGAAAACGACAGCCAGTCGCCAGTGACTTCAATGCGATCGG
Source organism: Planctomycetales bacterium (assembly GCA_020427265.1). Lineage (GTDB taxonomy): Bacteria > Planctomycetota > Planctomycetia > Pirellulales > JAGQOS01 > JAGQOS01. The sequence goes on along the minus strand of JAGQOS010000021.1, from coordinate 6,354 downwards.
AATCCGTGTCATCTGTCAGACTTTCGCGCCGACTGCCGAAGTTGATATTGTCGAACGACTCGTCGGCCGTGACTTCGACCAAGTAAGTTCCCATCGGTCCAGTGGCGTGGCTTACGTCGAACACGAACAGCCCGCCTTCGATATCCGAAACGACGACCGTGCCGCTGGGAAGATTAGCGTCCACGCCCCAAGCACCATGGAAACTTGGCCCGACGGAGGGAGAGTACGTGTCGTAAAAGCCGACTTCATGGATGAAGTGCACTTGCGAAATGTCGAATACGCGCAGGCCGCTCGAATAGTTTGCTTCAAAAATATAATCACCCACGACCATGGGGTTGTGGTCGATCGCGTTGAGCCGATTCGAAAAATTCGAAAGATAAACAGGATTCGCCGGGTCCTGAATATCGAGCACGTAGGTTGTCGTTTCTCTGATCGGATTACTCGCCGTCTTTTCGTCGAGCTCGTCGTTCACGTAGAGGTAACGCAGGTCTTTGCTTAAGGCCCCGAAGTGAGCGTACTGCGTGTTGGGGTATTTCAGCGTGGTCAGCTTCGTGATATTCGACTTGTTGGTGACGTCGAGCACCGTAACTCCCAGGCTGCCAGCAAAACCGTAAACGATCTCACGCCCGGCCATGGGACCATCGTGATACGTGACGGCGATCGCATCGTGAAAATACTGCCCAGCGTAGCCACCCGCGAATTGCGGATGCGCCGGATCGCTCAGGTCGAAAATCATCACGCCGTGCGCTGCGGGGGTGCCTCCTCCCGTGCCGTTACTTCCCGTAGAATAAAGGAAGCCGCTTTCCGCATTGAGATTCAAGTTATGCGAAGCAGGAGCGCCGATCACGCCCCCCTGATCGATCGTGGTAACAAAACCGTTATCGATCTCGCGCAGATCGAACACTTGAATGCCGCCGCCGGCCGCATCGACCACGGAGTAGGCGAATTCTTGATAGGTCTTGATATCACGCCACGTGGAGCCTTCCGCCGGCTGCTCAACGTCGCACTCGTCGTGGCAGTGGGCCGCGGTCAACACGCCGCCGGTTGAATCGGTGTCGACCGGCGGGGCGACGTTCTGGTCGCCCAGGTTGAACAGCACGCTGCCGCCGTTCGGTTCGTCGAGCCCCAAAATGTGCGACACGAGTATGGGGTTACGCGGATCGGTCACTTCGACAAAAGCGATGCTGCGATTCAGACCGATGATGGCATACTCGCGACCCGATGGCGAAACGTAGGTTGTAATGTCGTTGGCTTTCGTCGTGCCGTTGGCAAACGTGCTCAGCGGAAAATTGGCCAGCAACTCGACGTTGCGATTGACCGAAGGGTTGTCGGACATGCCACCGGGCGGCACGAAGGCGCTGTCGCCGTTCGTGCGCGCAAAGCCGGCCTGTTGTTGCGTGGCGACTACATATTCGCCCGGCGGAAGATCCGAAAAAACGTAATGACCTGCCGCATCTGAAACCTGGGCGGCCTCGCCGTCATCCAGCAGCCCGTTGAGATTGTCATCGAGAAACACGGTCCAGCCCGCAAGTGGCGTTTCAGTCGCCACATCGTAACTGCCGTCGTCGTTGTAGTCCTGCCACACGAAGCCGCTCAACTCGCCCGTCAGCAGGCAACGTGATTCCAGGCTTTCGATCGCGCTGCGGCGCGCAGGTCGAACTTTCGTTCGCCGAGGTCGCGATACGGTTCTTAGATACTTCATGCCGATCGACCACCTCCGGCAGCTACTATGCCGCTCGGCATCATCCACTGGAACCCTTGCCCGGCGCAAACGTTATCGGTCGCCCATTTCGCCGAAAATGGAGTCGAACGCGTCGAGATCGACGTCGGCATCTTCGAATTCCTCGATTTCGCGCAACACACGGCGTTCGCCGGGCCGCAACGTCGACTGCATCACTCCTGATTCTTCATGGTCGTGCCCTAAGGCATGCCCCATTTCATGCATCACAGCCGAAAGCAGGTCGATGTGGTCGGCGGCCGGACTCCCCTCGCGCGCTTGCCCCGCAGAGAGTCCCTGTGCGAAATCGTATTCTACATCATCCTGTGGAGTTTCATCAATAAACCAGCCAATGCCTGCGGCATTGAAGTCGATCGTCACTTCGTCGCCCGAAATCTGGGCCAATCGGCCCCCCGCCAAATCGGTGATGCGGATCTCCAAACTACGCAATTGCTCTAATTGCTCAGGCGTTGCCGACTCGGACAGGCGCGAGATGGCCTGCTCTACGATCGGGTTTAATTCGTCGTAGCTCAGTTCGCCGGCGTCGCCTGTCGAAACTGCGCCCGACGCCACCGTGAGCGGCGCGGCCCGCCAGGCATCGGGGAAGTTGGGCGGCAGCACGAAGTTGGCCGGATTATCTTGATACAGGACACGGCTAGTAAAGAAGTTGTTTTGGAAGAATGTCAGGTCTTCAAAATTGACGCGACCGTCGTGGTTGAAGTCGGCGTCGGTCGTGAGCGTTGGCGAACCGAGCAGCGGTGCGCCGTTAAACGCATTGCCTTGACCACCGGTGGTTACCGGCAACAGGAAGGCCGCAGAGAAGAGGGCGAGATCGCTGAAACCGATCAGGCTCGTGTCCGTCATGTCGAACAGCATGGGGTAGAGTTCGGTCGCCGGCGCTTCGCCAAGCACTGGGTTGTCGATCGTTTGGATGGCCGTTTCGATGGATGCCGTTCCCGTGTCGTCGAGGCCGATCCAACCCGGCGCGACTGCATGGACGTACTCGCCGTCTTCCAGACCGAACGGAACACCGGCATCGCTCGTGTTGGCGGCGAATTCAATCGTGGCTAGCAAGACATATTGCCGGTTGCCGATCTCGGCCTCGGGTGCCATGACCGTGCCGTCGAGCGAGACGGCGCCGCCGGCTTCGTCGATGTTCGCGAACAACCCGCCCACGTCGGCGAACGCGCCACCGGCTTCGACATCGACAACGCTGAAATACTGCGTGTTGAAATTGACCTGAGCCGTGGCGCCGGTCACGGCGGCGTCGATGCCGCGGACGTACGGGTCGCCCGTGGTCACCCAGACCTCGACGAAGAACCGGTCCCATTCCTGGATCCACTCTTCGCTGTCGGGCAAGGAGCTATTCTGGTCGCGCGCCGAGTCGGGCGTGGTGCGCACTTTGACCAGGGAAAGGGCGATTTTCGAATCCGGGTCTGTCGGCGGATTGTTGATGATCGTCGTCGAAACGGTCACGTCGTCGATTACCGTGGGAGCGCCGGTCGAAATGTCGATGTTCGAGAGCAAGATGCGGAAGCTCTCGTTACCTTCGATGGGGCCGCCGTTTTCAGGCGGTCCCGAACCGTCGTCGACGATGGTGAGTGTGAAGTTGAAGGCCGTTGCCCGACCGTCGCCGCCGAGGAACGTGAGCCGCGAGCCGTCGAACTGAATGTCGTCGGTCAGGCCAACGATCCCGGCATTGATGGCGTCGACCAGCGGGTTGGCGCCAACCAGGTCGCCCGCCTCGATGGAATCGGCCAACAGGCTGATGTCGATGCTGGCCGATTCTCCCTCGACGAGGCCGGCCTCGGCAGCACGCGCCGGATCGTAACTGACCGTGTACGTGACCTGGTTATTGTCGTCATCGAATGGATCTTCGGTTACCGACGTTCGATTGCTCGACAGGTTGAACTCGAATCCGTCGTCGTCGCGCAGTGTCATGCGGGCGCTGGGCGTGCCCACCGAATGATCACCTGTGTTGGTAATCGCCGAGTCGACGATGTCGACACCGAACAACTCGGGATACTCGGGTACATCGTCATCTTCGGCCAGCAGCGAGACTTGAATCGACTGCAGATCGTCCACACCGCCATTACCGTAGAAAGTAACGCGCGACGTGTCCGGGTCGTAACTTACGCGGGGATCATTTGGCGCACGGCCACTATTCGCGGCATCGATGGCCGAGAGCAGGTTGACGAGGAATGTGCCGATAAAATCGGAGTCGTTCGTATCTCCGGCGACGTATTCGATGCCAACGCTGGCCGTAACGCCGGCCGGCAGCAAGTCTTCGTGCGAGAGCGTGAAGACTGCCGTGCGATCGTTCACGTTGCGGTTGGGATCTTCCCACACGATCGGCGGTTGTTCCGAGGTAATGCGGAACACGGCTTCGTCGTTGTCGATGATCGTGGTTTCCACGCGATCGGCCGCGACGTCGATGCCGAAGTCGGCAAAATTGCTGACCGCCGGGTTTTCGATGTGTTGCGAATAGATTTCCGGCCCTTCCACGAGCCGGTCGTCGTTGGCTGTAAGGATGAAATCGAAATCCTGGACGGCGTTCGGCGCTCCGGTAAAGGTAACGCGCGTGCCGTCGACCGTTACATTCGGGAACGCGCCGGTCGCTACGGCGGCGGCGAGCGAAGCAGCCAGATCAGCTTCGAAGTCGGCGTCTTCGGTCTGGTTCAACACGTGCACCAGGTCGACGCTCGCCGTTTCGCCTTCGACGAGAATGTTCGTGTGCGACAGCGTGTAATTCCCCTGGCGCTGCACGAGAATCAGGCTCTCGTTCACCGTGCCATCGCCCGTGAGTGAGAAGATGACCGGGTCGTCGTCTTCGATGACCGTTTCGGCGACACCTTCGGTAATGGTTACCAGGTCGTTCTGTCCCGTCACGCTGATGGCGTCGTTCTCCAACACCACTTGGTAGGTTTCGTCACCTTCGGCCAGGTCATCGTCGATCACTTCCAGCGAGAAGAGCAGGCTCTGCGGATTGCCAGCGCCCGCGGTGAACGTGACGGTATTCGTGGCCACTGCAAAATCGATCGAGTCGATGAGGCCAGCCGCCACGAACACGGCTTCGGTCAGCGATTGCAGGAAGTCGGCTTCGCTGGCCGGCGTGATGCCGGCGCCGACCAGATCGAAATTGAAGTGCACGTCGACCGAGACCGTTTCGCCTTCGACCAGCGTTCCTTCGTAACGCAATTCGTATTCGACCACGTTGTCGTCGTCGGCGATGTCGTCTTCTTCGACGTCGAGCGGATCGGCGTCTTCCGTCACTCGATCGACCGCGGAAATGAAGAACTCGATCACGTCGTTATCGATGATCACGGTCTCTGCCAGCCCCTCGCCAATCGAAACACGCATCGGCTCGCTGCTGATGGTCGGGTTCGACAATTCGATCGCAAATTGCTCGTCGCCCTCGGTAATCAGGTCGTCGAACACTTCCAGGGCGAATGTCAATTCGCGGTCGCTCGCCGGGCCGCCGTTGAATACGATGGTCGTGCCCTGTACGGTGATGCCGAAGGCGTTGTCCGCCGCACTCTGCAGTGCGTCTTGCAGTTGCGTGAGCAGATCTTCCGCCTCGGTCGTGCCGGCTAGGAAGGCCACGTCGATGGTCGCCGTGTCGCCCAGCGGGAGCAGGTTCTCGTAGCTGACCGTGAACACGGCCAGGTTGTCGTCATCGTCGGTCGCGTCTTCGGTCACCGATTCGCTGCCGGTGATCGAGAATACGAGTTCATCGTTATCGATGATCGTCGTGGCGACAAAATCCTGATCCGGATTTATGGAAACGGGCGCCGTCGTGCTCAGGGCCGAATTCGACAGTTCGATGGCGTACGTTTCGTCGCCTTCGACCAGCAGGTCGTCTAAGATCGGCAGATCGAACGTAATGTCTTTCGTGGCATCGAGGCCGCCGAAGAACGTGATCCGGCCGCCGGCGATGCGCGCGTCGGTAATGCCGTTTTGCGTGAGGGCGTTTACAATGGCGAACGCCAGCGACTGGCTGAAATCGGCCGCCTCGGCTTCATCGCCGGCTTGACCCGGCGTGCCGTCGAGCAGGTGGGCAATGGCGACGCTCGTCTCTTCTTCGTCGTCGATGGCGCCAAACGTGCCGTCGACATTGCGGAATCCAACCGTATAGGTCGCCCCTTCACCTTCGGTCACTTGGTCCGGACCGGTCAGGAAGAAGATGACTTCGTCGTTGTCGATAATCGTGCCGCCGACTTCATCGACATCGATCGAAACGATCGCGTCGACGTTCGACGTTTCGCCGGAAAGCCTGACCGCATAGGCTTCGTCGCCTTCGGCAAACGGGTCGTCGTCGACTTCGAGTGTGAAGGTTAATTCCGTGTCGTTGCCGGCGCCGCCGGCGAACGTGAGCGTTGCGCCGTCGGAACTCACGCCGGTCGTGCCGGCCGCGATCGCTGTGGCGAGCGCCTGGGCGACATCGATCGTGAAATCCTTGGCCTTGGTTTCCAAGTGGTCGATATTCACGTCGACCGAGATGGTGACGTCGTCGGCCACCGTGCCGCCGTTCGACACCACGTAGCTTACGCGGTACGACACCTGGTTGGCGTCGGCATCGGTCGGGTCTTCTGTAACTTCCGTCTGACCGTCGACCAATTCGATGGTAAAGATTGCTT
>JAGQOS010000219.1 GCA_020427265.1 Planctomycetales bacterium | reverse complement strand
GTTCTTTTCCTTCTTCGGATCGATGATGACCATGGCCTCGGGCAGGCGGTTCATCGCGCGAATGCCGTTGAGGTTGCGGTACATTTTGCGGTACTCGCGATTGAGCGCCGACTGCATCTTTTTCGAATAAGATTCGAGCAGCTCGCCACCGCGGATCTCTTCGAGCTCCTCCAGGCGACCGAGCCGGCTACGCACCGTGCGGAAGTTGGTCAACGCGCCGCCGAGCCAGCGATCGTCGACATAGGGCATGCCGCAGCGGGCGGCTTCGCGCTTGACGGCTTCGGATGCCTGGCGCTTGGTGCCGACGAACAGAATCAGCGAGCCGCCGGAGGCGACTTGGCTGAGATACTTCTTGGCCCGCAGCAACCCGCGCACGGTTTCGCGGACGTCGATGATATGGATCAGATTGCGGCGCCCGTAAATGTAGGGCCGCATCTTGGGGTTCCAGCGGCTCGAACGGTGCCCAAAATGAACACCGGCTTCGACAAGTTCTTTCACTAACGCTGCCACAAACACCTACCTTTCGCTTGAAGGCACATCGGCTTTGGCGCGTTGTAAGTAACGACGCACGCCGACGTTGCGGTAATCATTCGGCCAAGGAACAGTAACGATCGGTTCGCATTCCGCCGGGCCGATCCGCGGAATAAGCCCCTCAGTCTATCGGGGCCGGCGATGAGCGTCAATCGCGGAGAAAGTGGGAAAAACGTTCATCTTCTAGTCGTAAATGCGACCCATCCAGTGCATCCGAGCCAACAAGGCGTTGGTCCGCCCGAGATCCAGCGGTAAAATGGAGGAGGCTGTCGTAAGTACGCGGCCTGATTGTCACGTCAGCAGGAATTCCATTCATGGTTACCGTCGTATCCGACGCCCGCCTCGAAGAGCGTCTCCAGGCCGAACGTCGCGCTTCAGGCGGCGACCGCTTTGATGAAGTCTGGGAGGGGACGTACATGATGAATCCCATGCCGAACAACGAGCATCAGCAACTCGTCATGGGAATTTCGGCGGCCCTGTACGACCTGGTGTGCCGCGACAATACCGGCGATGTCCTTCCCGGCGCTAACGTGAGCGATCGCACTTCGGATTGGGAGCACAATTATCGGATTCCGGATATCGCTGTCTTTCTCAAATCAGGAACCGCGAAGAACTGTGGCGCCTTCTGGCACGGCGGCCCCGATTTGGCGATTGAGATCGTGAGCCCCGGCGAAAGCAGTCGGGAAAAGATACCGTTCTACGGCGCCGTTCAGACAGGCGAGTTGCTGATTGTCGACCGCGACCCCTGGAGCTTGGAACTCCTTCGCCTGGAAACTGGGCAAATGAGATGTGTTGGCCGAGCAACCGTGGGAGGTGATTGGCTCGAAAGCGCCGTTTTGCCGGTGAAGGTTCGACTCGTTGCGGGCAAGTCGCGGCCGCAGGTCGAAGTAGTCTGCCAAGACGATCCTCGCGCATGGATCGTTTGATTACGCTGCGTTCCGCGAGAACTGGCAAATTTTTCGGGCTATGCCCCGATTTCACGGATACCTGCGAGTAGTGCTTCGTGCAGGTGGCCGTTGCTGGCCAGCACGCCGCGGTTGTTCGTTAGTTCGCGGCCAAGTGAGAAGTCGAGCGTTTTGCCGTCCAGGTCGGTAACGCGGCCACCCGCCTCTTCTACGAGAATGGCGCCGGCGGCCTGGTCCCAGATTTTTTCGCGGTAATTTGGCCGCGACGGCGAGAGCAACCGGACCAGGGCGTCGCCGCACCCGGCGGCCAGCACGGCTCCCTTGGCCTGGCTGTCGAGCCGGACTGGCTCGGCCGAAATCTGGAGCAAGCTGACCAGTTCCTCGATTTGCCCGCCGTGTGTATGGCCGGCTTCCACGGAACGCAGCAACCGCGTTTCCTGCGGATTGGTCCGCGCAGATGCATGCAGGCCGACCGGCGTTGCGGCCGGCTCGTCGAGCGGCAGGGCGAAGGCGCCGGCCCCGCGCTGGGCAAAGAATAGAGCGCCGCGGGCTTCGTCGCGCGGATCGCCCGACGTGGCGAGTTGCGGACAACCGAGCACGCCCAACTGCACGACGCCATTTTCGACGAGCGCCAGGCAGACGGCATACTGCTCGCCGCGCAGGAAGCCCTTCGTGCCGTCGATGGGGTCGAGCGTCCAGTAGCGTTCGGCCGTGTCGCGCCCGCCCAGGTCGATTGCGTCGCAGACGGCTTGCGCGTCGGACGTGTTAAGCAGCGGGCCAACGAAATGCAGCACCTGATCGAGCGTGTCGCGGCCTTCCGCCTCGCGGAGCGAGGCGGCGTCTTCTTCGCCCACGAGGGGGTCGTTGGGAAACGCCTGCTGCAAGCGACTGGCCACGAGCGCTTGCGCCGCGAAATCGCCAACCGTGACTGGTGACCGATCGTCTTTGGTCAACGCGGGCGAGACCATTTCGGCCTGAACTTTGGCGACCAATTGCGCGGCCGCGCGCACGGCCGAGAGAGCAAACGTTAGTTCCGGGCGATCAGGCATGGGGCGGCAGGTGGTTGAGGCTTGAGGTGTTGTAGTGTTGGAGTGAGTATCAAGGCTCACCAGCCGTAGGGCGCTAGCCCACGGTTCTCCATAAAAACCGGACGCTAGCGCGTGCCGGCTAATCGTTTTGGGATTTGCTCCGCGCTAGTTTTCGAGATCGACGACGTGGAGTTCGCCGCGGGTGACCCAGACATCGTCGTCTTGATAGGTAATGCTCGTATGGCTGCGCAGGCACTGCAATACGCTGAGCACCGTGTCGACCTGGTTGAGAACTTGGCGCGTGTTTTCGTTGTCGTTGGCCGGGTCGCCCAAGCCTTCACCCTCGCCACCCGGCGCCGTGTTGACGCGTACTGCCAGTTCGATCCAGGGTTGAATCGCCTGCACGAAGCCGGCCATGTGGCAGTAGGTGAAGGCGGCGAGCGGGCGGTCGGTTTCGCCCAGGAGCCCTTCGCCCGGAAGCGACGATTCGGCGAGCAAGCGGCGCGTGTGCTGCCGCGAGGCGCTGACGACGGCCACCGAATCGCTGAGGCCGGCGTTGGGCGTCACGCGTTTATCGAGCCCCGCCTCGGCCGGCAGCGGATAGGCGTAGATCGTGCCCTCTTCGACCTGTTGCACTTTGGGTGCGGGAATGCTCACGTCGGCATCGACTTCGCCTTCGCTTAGTTCGGCCATGACCGCGATGCCTTCGTTAATTGCCTTGCGATACTGCTTCATCGCCTTGACGAGTTGCTCCGAGTCGCTCACGCCCAAAAGGATCGCCGGTTCGAGCATCGGCAACGGCTGGGCCGTGGCGGGAAGTTCGGTGAGCCATTGCTTGCTCTTCGCCTTGGCGTCGATGACGAATCCCAATTGGCTGTCGGCCAACGCGGGGATTAGCAGCGTCTTGGTGGTGCGATCGATACGCTTGATAAGCGGCAAGAGCTTCTCCTTGGCGGCGTCGAATTGCTCGCGCTCTTTGTCCGACATTTCCGGCAACGCGATCTCTTCGAAATAGCCGTACGCCAGGCGAACTAGTTCGCGCACGCCTTCATACTCTTCGGGATCGTAATTCGTGCGGCCCACGACGGCCAGCAGCGGTGTGCCACCAAGATGCTTGAGCAGCGAAAGTTGCTTCGAGCCGTCGAGAATCGGATTGTCTGACCAGTTGTACGTGTAAGATTCCACACCTCGATCCGAGCTGTACGAAGCGCCGAGCATCGCCCCGGCTTCACCCTGCTCGGTTTCGGCGGAATCGATCAGGTCGTTGATGTCGCTGCGAATCCGTTCTTGCACGTCTTGATCGAGTTCGGCTTGGGGCAGCAGCGTGTCGGCCAGATTACGCACCGTTTCCAGGTCGTTTTGCACGCTGGCGACACTCGTGGCGAGCTGCTCGCTGGCATACGTGATGCTCAGCAGCGGCTCGTCGGCCAAGGGCGCGAGGCGTTTGAATTCGGCCCGCTTGGCCAAGCTCTTGCCTTGCCCGAGCGATTTCAAATGGTTGCCGTTCGGGCCGGTTGAGACGATGAGAAAATTCTTATACAGGCCAAGGTGAATTTCGAGCGTCATCTGCTTCAAGTGGGCCGTCAGCTTGTCGATCGATTCCTGATCGGCGCCCGATTCTGAGAGGTCGACCTCGTCCCATGGAATCAGCGAACCATCGAGGCTCACGACCAGGTACTCGCCGTCGCCGATCTTCTTACGACCAAAACGCTCGGAATGCTCGGGCGCCTGGGCGGCCAGCACATTGCTTACGATGGCTTCGAGTCGTTGGAGTTGGCTCTCGGCGACTTCGGTCGAAGGAAGACGGAAGCCGACAACCGTGGCGGGGATTTGTAACTGGTCGGTATGGTCGGCCAACATTTCCACCAGAGCTCGGGCGCGTGCTTCCTGGCCTCCGCCTTCGAAGGCTTGCGACAAGCCGGCCGCCTGGTTGGCGCGGTTCACCTGAAGCAATAACTCCATGAGATTGGCGTAGTTGTTATCGCCGTAGTAGAAGATCTCGTCGGAAACCATGTCGCGCAGCATGCCGAGCAGCGGACGGTTTTCCGGGACTTCGAAGAACTGCTTGACCTGGCCAAAAGGCGAGTCGGGTTGCTGCAGTTGCATACTCAGCAGCATCCATCCCATTTGCAGCGATTGAATCGATTTCAGTTGCGCCCAGGCCCGGCTATTGCCGATGGCCTCGATCTGTTCGCGGTTGCGCAGCATGGCCACATAAAACGCGGCATCTTCGGGCACAATCTCGAGCGACTCGGCCTGCGCGGAAAGCGGTGCGGCATAGGCCGCCGACGCATCGCTGCGGAAAACACCCGAAACGGTAAGGAGCAGGACGAGCGAAATGGCGGAAAGTCTGCCTAGGGGGCGATGTGTCATGGGGGCAACTCCGTTGTGGCCGGGGGCGGATCGACGGTGAAACGGCTGATTCTACGCCCTGCGGCGGGCAAGCTCAACGGGAGGGGGGCAGCGAAATGCCGGAACTTCCGCTCGCAGAGGCCGAAATCGCCTGTCGGGCGGTGCGCTGCGGGCGGGCCAGAAACGCCGGCGAGCGAAGAGAAAGCTACCCGGCAAGGACTCGAACCTTGAATGAGGGAACCAAAATCCCTAGTGTTACCATTACACCACCGGGTAGTGACGAGCGAACGCGTTCACTCTCACTGCCGATACATTATCGCGTCTGTCGCCGATTGACAACCGAGAACGCGAGCTGTTCCAGCTCAATGGCCAGGTCGACGCCCACCAGGCTGACCGACTCGGGCAGCGAGATCGTAACCGGGGCGAAATTCACGATTCCTTCGACCCCCGCTTCCACCAGCCGGTCGGCCACTGTCTGGGCCGAATCGGCCGGCACGCTGACGATACCCACGCGGATTCCCCTCTGGCGGACGACTTTCGCCAGGTCGTCGAAATGGTATACGGTCACGCCCTCTACCGTGCTGCCCGTCTTCCGCGCGTCGGAATCGAAGGCGGCTTGCACCTGAAACCCCTGCGCCCCAAAGCCTTTGTAGCCCAGCAACGCCCGCCCCAGGTTACCCACACCCACAAGGGCCACGGGCCAAACGGCGTCGGTGCCGAGAATGCCGCGAATGGCGGCGATCAGTTCCGGGCACCGGTAGCCAATGCCGGGGTGGCCGAATTGACCGAAGTAGGCCAGGTCCTTGCGCACCTGAGCGTCGCTAAAGCCGAGCAGTTTGCCGAGGCGGTGGCTGGAAATGGTTTCGTGGCCGTCGAACACCAGGTGTTGCAGCTCGCGTAGATAGAGGCTCAAGCGGCTGACGACCGCTTTGGGAACCGAGGCGAGATCGGGCGTGGCGGGCTTGTTTTTTTTCGCGTCGCTCATGTGGCTGGCAACGTGAATTCGGCGCGGCGGTAACAGTCAGCGATCGTTCAATTTACGAACTGCCGGCGCGCCAAACAAGTGCGAGCGGAACGACGCCCCGAGGCGGACCTGCGGCGGAGCGCAAGGCCGAACTGGGCTAGCGCGAGCAACGACAGGGTCGAAGGTTCGGGAACGGCCGCCAGCAACGTCGGGTTGGCGAGGTTTTCGCCTGTCGCGTCGATATACAGATCGTCGATAAGCAGCGACGCGTTGAACTCGCGAAACTGCACCGTGTCGATCGGGCCGTTGAGCACCGAAGTTCCGAAACCTGTCGTATTACTGAAATTCTTTGTCGCCAGCAACGTTTGCGAAGTGAACGCGCCCCCTTGCAGGTAGCCGGTGTATTCGTCGGGCGTGGCGTCGCGGTTGTCGACCACCAGCCACAGGCTGTACCAAACGTCGCTGGCCAGCGACGCCTGTGATGAGGAAAACGGATACATGAACAGGTCGGTCGGCGATGTGCCGCTGGCGAACACGGTTACCGGAAGCTGATTGTTGGCCGGTGCGTCGCCGAACCCAAAGCCGAAATCTTGCGCGCCGGCAGGAAGCCGGAAGCGAAAGAAGATCGTGCCGATCGTGTCGTTGGCGATCGCCGTGATCGATCGCGAATTACGCGTCGAGCCCGCGGCGTTCGTGCCCACCGAGTTTCCGGCGTCGGCCGGGTCGGTCGTCACAGACAACGCGCCGCCGGAGTGATTCGTCCAGTCGGATACGTCATCGAAATTTTCTTGCAACACAAACGCGGCCCGCACCGGCGCGGCCTGGCCGAGAAATACGGCACAGGCGATAGCGAGAATTCTCAAAAAGGTCGAATACATCATCGCGTTCCAGAACAACTCCGCGGAGGAAAGGGCGACAAAACAGCGAGCGCGGCGCGATTTCTAAACAACCATCGCGCGGTCGTACGAGCAGGGTAACGCTACGATTGGATCAGCAAGCGTTAACGCATCAGTTGCAGGTGAGAAGAGAATGCCATCCCGCAACGACTAATTCATTAGTTCCGACCGCTCGGCTCCAAGGCTCAGAAGATGGCCGCTTCGACCACCATGGGAACAGCCTGTTAGTTTAAGGCCGTGGGAGCGGGAATCAAGAAAAAAACGCACCGATTTCACGGGAAACTAAGCTCGGGGGGGAAGCAACGCAAAAAGCCCCCCAGTCGGCGTGCGACTGGAGGGCTCTTGCTTGACTCGACTGAGACAGCAGTCGATCCCCGCAGGGACGCGTCTACTGCTCAGGTTCTAGGTAACTACGGGGTGTTGTTCACACCTTGGTAGAATTCGCCGGTCGTGGCGTTGTAGCCCCAACCTGCGTCTTCCAGGCCGGCGTCCGAGGCCGACGTGGCGGCTACCACCGTACTGGCGTTCGTGACCGGGTTGACGGGGAAACCGTCGAGCAGGTACGGGCCGTACACGTGCGTGGCGCCCGTGCCGACGGCGCCGAACTTGTCGGTCTTGGCCGTCAACTGCGGCATGTCGCCAGCCGTGATCGTCGCCGGCAGCGTGTCGAGGTGATGGGCCTTGTACATTTGGATTTGGTTCTTGAGCGTGTGCAGCGTGAAGTCGATGCTTGTCGCGCGGGCGTCTTCGGTGCTGCTGCTGAATTGCGGCACAATCGTTGCGGCCAACACGGCCATGATCACGATGACGATCAGCACTTCGATCAGCGTGAAACCACTTCGTCGAGATTTCATATCTACCCCTACCTTTTCTCTGTGTGAAACGAGACGTAACTGTCTTTGGCAGACTCAGCCAGCCATCCTGGCCTACCGGAACAGCATCTAACCATGTGCCGTTACGAATTACTTAGGTTGCCGAGAGGGCGGAGTCAAAAAAATCTTCGCCTACAGAATCAGCGGCGGCGCGCAGTTTCCGGTAATTCCGCTGAAGCTCGCCTCGCAGAGGGGATGGATGCAGATTCGGGCTGTATTTGGCGCTCGCCGACTGCGTGGATTGGAACCGATTGACTTTGACCGCGCGCGGCTGAGTCGCCTGGAAGTGGGCAGCGACCTTGGCGGTTGATAGTCGCAGCCGCTTCGC
>JAGQOS010000218.1 GCA_020427265.1 Planctomycetales bacterium | reverse complement strand
TACCATTGAGATCGGCTACTTCGTTGCCGACCAGCGGGGCGGGAGCCACAAATTGGGCGTCGATCGTGCCGGCGATTGTCAAGTTTGCCGTACCCGAGTCGTCGCCAATCACGAAGCTGAACGTCCGTTCGAAGGGAATGCTCAGCGTGAGCGTGTTGCCGCTGACCGAAAGGTTGGCGTCGCCGCTATTCGATTCGGCAAGCGACGTGCCGATCAGGTCGTCGGAAACGTTGACCACGCCCAACACGCGAGTGCGGGCCTGGCCGTCGCTGAAGCTCCACGACGACGAATCGAGCGAGAAGTTGCCGCTGCCGTCGATCGACAGCGCGCCGGTGCTGAGGATGTCGATCACCAGATCGCGCAACGCCTGGTCGCTCGTGCCATCGGTAATGCCGAAGTTCTCGATTTCGCCAACCGTTGCGGCCGGCGGATTAAACGGCCCATTCGAATTCGAAGCAAACTGCACGTCGGAGCCAATGAATTCGATCGAGGTTGGGTTCGAGAAGCTGTCGAGCAGCACGTCGATGCTGCCGCCCAGCCCAGTCATGTCGGCGCCAGTGACCTGGGCCGAAACGGGAGTGCCGTCGATCGTGCCGCTGATCGTTACATTGCTGCTGGCCAGCACGTTGAACGACTGCGGTGCGACGTGCTCGACCGTGACATCGAGTTCGAGCACTTCGTTGTCGGCGATGGCCGTACCATTGCCGACCCGGAAGGCCGTCACTTCGCCCAGGTCGTAGGTTTGCGTGCCCGCGCCGGTCGCGTCGACAAAAATCGTGCCCAGGAGCACATACCCCGGATTGACGCCGACCTGTTGGAACAGCAAACCGCCGGTCAGTTGGGCCGAGGTCGTATCGCCGACCGTTTCGAACATGGTGCTGGCGCCAACGGTAAAGATGTCTTCGATATCGACTGGGCCGTTGGGCGGATCGGTATCGCCGCCCGAGAGTGTCGAGTCGAACGTGACTGGAGCGCTGAGGCTGCTAATTCCGTTGCTGGCCGGATCGTTGTCGCGGCCCCACACTTCGATCACATAGCTTTGGCCCACGAGCACTTCGGTAATGGACTCGGGGAGATCGGCCACTTCGGGTGAAACCTCGAAGTTGCGGCTGCCCACGCGAATGTCACCCGACGAGGTAACGATGTGGGCGCTGACCGTGCCGGCTCGCAACGCATCGATGTGCGTTTGGCTGAAGCCCTGGGCGGCGGTCCACGTGCCGATCAGCTCGTTCGTGTCGTTGCCGTTGGCGAACGGAATATTGAAAATGACGTTCGTGCCGTCGCGCAGTTCAACACTCGTCACGTCGTCCGACTGATCACCCGGTGTCTTCGTACCGTCGAAGTCGAAGCCTTCGAGACGAATCAGCGAGTAGTCGAGATTCAGCGTGCCGTTGTCGTCGATAATTTCGACGCGGCCGACACCCGTGCCATTGTCGGTGGCCGGGTTGGCCGTGAAGGCGATGTACTGGCTCGCCGGAGTCGAATCCATGCGGGCGATTAGTTCGATCTGCATTTCCGTCAAACCAAAGACCGAGATGCGGAATACGTCGTCGACCGAACCGCCGTTGCCGTCGCTGGCCGTTACGCGAATGTCGACATCGCCTTCGTCCGCCACGCCCGGCGTGCCGCTGAAGGTTGTGCCGTCGAAGTTGAGCCATGTCGGCAGCGCACCGCCGGTGGCCAGTTCGGCCGTGAGCGTGAGCGTGTCGTCGGGAGCGTTGCCGTTCACGTCGGGATCGCTGAACGTATTGCCCGGCACAGTGAACGAGAAGGCCTCTTCGGCCACGGCCGTTTGATCGACCAAGGCGTTGTCGAGTGTAGGAGCATCGTTCACACCGGCAACGGTAATGGTAACAGTCGCCGTATCGGTCAGCCCTTCTTCGTCGCTGATCGTGTAGGTGAACGTGTCCTGCGCGTTCTCGCCAACGGCCAAGGCGTTGAGCATGGCCGAGCCGGTCGGATCGTAGCTAAACGTGCCGTCGATCTCAACAACCACTGTCGCGCCGAGCGAAGTCGTGATTGTAGCCGGGAACGTATTTTCTGTTCCGTTAACCAAGGTGAGCGAAATCGCGCCGCCTTCGGGATCAGAATCGACACCGTTGCCGTTGTCGGCCGTAATGATGCTCGCGCCGGTGAAGCTGGTATCTTCGTCGGTCGAGAAGCTATCGTCCGTAGCGATCGGCGGGGCGTTGTCGGCCGTCACGCGAATGACGACATTCGCCGTGTCGGTCGCGCCACGCGAATCGGAAATCGTGTAGCTGAAGTTGTCGGTCGCCGTGTCGGTGCCTTCCAGATCGGCAAAGGCAGCGGCGGTCGAGGGATCGTAATCGAAGCTACCATCGCTATTGATCGTGAGCGTGGCGCCCGAGGCAAGCGTGATCTCGCTGCCCACGTCGCCGGCTTCGCCATTCACTTCGACCAGCGTGATGGTATCGCCGTCGTCGACATCGGAATCGGCGCCGTTGCCGGTATCGTCGGTCATGGCGTTGGCCATGAGGGCCGTCGATTTAGTCGTCGTGTACTCGTCGTCGGTCGCGACCGGGGCATCGTTAATGCCGTTAACCACGACCGATACCGTAGCCGTATCGGTGGCCAGGCCATCGCTGATCGTGTACGTGAACGTATCGGTGAGCACCGCGTCTTGCGGCAGATTGTCCAAAGCGCCGGTCGGATCGTAGCTGAACGTGCCGTCGCTGCCGACCGTAATGCGAGCGCCCGAGGGAAGTGTGATCTCGCCGTCGACGCGGTCGACGCCATTGACCTGCGTTACACTGAAATCGTCGTCATCGGCATCCATGTCGATACCGTTGCCGTTGTCGGCGAACAGGTTCTCGCCCGAGAAGGAAGTATCTTCATCGGTCTCGAATCCATCGTCCATGGCGTCCGGCGCGTCATTCTCGCCGTTGACAATAATCGTAACGGTCGCCGTATCGGTGCCGCCCTGATTGTCGGTCAACGTGTATTCGAACGTGTCGGTCAGCGTTTCAGCGTCGCCCAGATTCGGAATATCGCTGCCGTCGTAGGTGAACGAACCGTTGGCGTTCACCGTGAGCTTGGCGCCCGAGGCGAGCATGATCTCCGTGCCCACGTTGGCCGTCATGCCGTCGATTTCGAGAATCTCGAGCGTACCGCCGTCGGCATCCGAGTCGACACCGTCTCCGGTGTCGTCGTCGCGGATGTTGCCCATCAGCACGGTTTCTTCGTTCGTCGAGTAATCGTTATCGGTCGCCGTGGGCGGCAAGTTCTGCACGACGGTGATCGTGATCGTTTCGGTATCGGTCAGGTTGCCGTCGTCGGTCACGGTGATCGTGAGCACGTGCACATCGTCGAGCGTGAGCGAGCCGTTGTCGTTGATCGTTACCTGACCGGTCGACGCGTTGATGGCGAACAGGCTCGTATCGCCCGCCTGACCATTGGTCATGATCAGGTCGATCGCGTAAGTAAGCGGCTCCATTTCGGGATCGGTCGCCTCGACCGTACCGACCACGGCGCCATTGCTCGCCATTTCGCTCACGAAGAATTCCTGACCCTCGGTGATTACCGGCGGGTCGTTGATGCCCGTCACGAGCACGGTAACCGTGGCCGTGTCGGTCTCATCGCCGTCGCTGATTGTGTAGGTAAACGAATCGGTGGCCGACTCGTTCGTGTTCAGCGAGTTCAACGCGCTCGACTGCGAAGGATCGTACGTGAAGCTGCCATCGGCATTGACCGTGACCGTGGCGCCCATCGTGCTGGTCGTATCCGAGGAAACGACCGAGATGGCGTCGCCTTCCGGATCCGAGTCGTTAGCCAACACACCCGGAGCATTGATCGTCACCTCGGTATCTTCGTCGGTCGTCGCGATTTCCAGATCGTCGACGGCTACCGGGGCGTCGTTCACACCGGTTACGGTAACCGTTACGGTCGCCGTATCGGTCGCGCCGTTCACGTCGCTCACTTCGTACGTGAAGGTATCGGTATCCTGCTCGCCGTCGTCGAGCGATTCGAATGCGCCGTTGGGGTCGTAGCTGAAGCTGCCGTCGGCATTGAGCGTAATCAGCGCGCCCTTGCCGGTCGTTACCGCGCTGCCCACGTTGGCCGCTTCGCCGTTGACCTGCGATACGACGAGCGTCGCCTGTTCGCCCAGGTCGACATCGGTGTCGTTCGACAGCACGCCGTTCGTGGCGTCGACATTCAAGACCGTATCTTCGTCGGTCGAAGCGTCGCCATCGTCGTTGCCCACCGGAGCGTCGTTCACACCCTCCACGTTGATCGTGACCGTCGCCGTGTCGGTGCCGCCGTTGCCGTCGCTGATCGTGTAGGTGAAGGTCGAATTCGCCGAGTTATTCACCGGTAACGACTGCAGCGAGGTCGAGGTCGTGGGATCGTAGGTAAACGTGCCGTCGGCATTGACCGTAACGGTCGCACCGTCGGTCAGCGTGAGCGGTTGGCCTACCGTGCCCTGATCGCCGTTCGTGTTGGCGAAAGCGCTGACAACCAGCGTGTTGCCGTCTTCGTCCGAATCGACTCCGTTGCCGTTGTCGCCGGTAATCAGGTTGCCGCCGGTCAGTTGGGTGTCTTCATCGGTCGAGAAATCGTCGTCCGTCGCCACCGGCGCGTCGTTCACGTTATTCAAATTGATCGTGATCACGCCGTCGGTGCTCAGGCCGGCGCCCACATCGCCCGTGCCGTCGCCGCCCATATCGGTAACGGTCACGGTCAGCGTGAAGGTTGGATTCGTTTCGAAGTCGAGCGCGGCCGAGTTGGCCACGGTAATTTCGCCGGTCGCGGTGTCGATGGCGAATGCGCCGTCGGTGTTGCCGGCGGTAATCGCAAAGGTCAGGCTGTCGCCATCCACAATGTCCACGTCGTTGGCTACAACCGTGCCAACCGAGGTATCGACCGCGCTGTTCTCATTGATCGGACCCAGCGTTTGGGCGTCGATCGTCGGCGCGTTGTTCCGCGTGATGATCTCTTCGCTCGTATCGGCATTGCCGAACGTGTCGGTCGCCGTCACTTGCATCAGGTTGTCGGCAAAGTCGAGCGGCACGTTGGCGAACGTGTAAGTACCCTTCGAGGCGTCGGTCGCATCGACGACGAAAGTCGGGTTCGAGAACTCGTCGCCCGTCGTGTCGTTACGCAGCGACACGGTGGCGTTGGCTTCGGTCACCACGTCGATCGAAACGGTGGTTTCGGTCGTCAGCATGTCGCCCAGCGTGCCGGTATCCGAGGCTTCGGCCAGGTCGATGCTTTCGATCACCGGGGCTTCGGTATCGCCGATCAGCGTGATGCGCACGCGGTCGTCGTCGTGATTGCCGTTGATCATCATCATGTCGAAATCGTCGACACCGCCGTTCACGTTCGAATCGAACGACGGGTCGTACTGATCGACGCTCATGTTGATTCCCATTTGCTCGAAGAAGAGCGCGGAAACGGGATTACCGCCGCCGAACTGGTCCTGCAATTGGGCCGCGCCGGCGCTAAAGAATTCGAAGTCGGAAACGTCGCCGTTGGCGTCTTTATCGCCGATCAGAAACGCTTCGAGCGTGTAGTTGCCAGCGCCGCCATCGCCGTCGACGCGAATCGTGAAATCGCCCGCCGACAGGTCGACGACCAACAGGCTATCGAGCGTGCCGTTGATGTTCGCCTTGTGGAATTCGGCGTGAACGGGGTTCGGATCGTTCGAAGGATCTGAGTCGTTGAGCAACAGGCTCACGTCCTGCTGCAGGCCGGGAAACACCCGCGGCAAGGCGGGGTTCAAGTTGCCGTTCGTGGCATGCATCCGCAACCCGATGTACGACGAGCCGCTGTTCTGCTCGACAATCATCCGAATGTCGTTGAACGTGGCCGTGTCGTTGATGATGCCATCGATCGAGGCCAACGCCTGAGCGGCCAACAAATTGCGCTCTTCGAGCGGCTCGAAGCTGGCGACCATGTGAAGAGGCAGTGCTTTCGCTAGCCGTACCTTGCGGCTGCGGATAACGCGCCCGGTTTTTTTGCCCATGTTTTCTCTGCTTCTTCTCATGTTTCCTTTAACCCGCTGCGTAGACGGATACCTAGGTGCAAATCCCTGCGGAAAGTCCCGATTCGAAGCCCTGAATCGGGGAAACAATGTTCCGTACCCCCTGGAAAAGCGGTGTCGTTGCAACACCAAAAAAACTGACCGTCAGTGGAGGATGGGCCAGTCGGGGGCTTGAGTCTATTAAACACAGCCGTAGCGCAAAACGCAACGATTGGGCAAAGTAGTTTACCCAGGGAAAAATCTCTTTTTATCCGGCCCATGCCCGCAAAACAGGAAAAGCCCGCCAAATCCGCAACCCCTTGGGCGTTGAAATCGAAAAAAACGCCACTTTCGCTAGATTCGCGACAATTGGTTTAACCCGTCTTGCCCGAACAACCGACAAACTTTTACAGGATTTGATGCCTCGCGCCTGCCAATCCGTAGATGAGCGCGTCGGTACGAGCTTGTTTGGCTCACGCCGACCCGACTCGTGGAATGCAGCGCCGGGACAAATCCGGTGAAGCGTCATTCAACCATTCAGCGGGGGCAAGCCTCCTAACCGGTAATTCCACCAGTGGAGCACGAGAAAATGCGACTTCGACCCACATTGGCCAGCCTCACGCTGGTCCTGACACTGCTAGCCATGCCGTTCGCCACCGCGGGCAGAGCGCAGGCTCAAGACGACCAGCCCTCGACCTCGTCGGCCAGCACATCGCGCGGCGGACGCATCATTCGCACATCCTCGCGATCGCGAATCACGACGGCCGATCGACTGGCCGCTTATCAAGATGCCGCCATCGACGCCCCGGCCGTGCCCGAAATGGCCGACGACGGCCCCATCCCGCCCGACATGCCGGCCGAAGGCAACACCTATCAAGAAGACGACTCGATGTACTTCGGCCCCAGCGCCGGGTGCGATTCGGGCGCTTGCGATTCGACTTGCAGCAGTTGCTCCTCGTGCGGCTCTTCGTTCATGGGAATGAACTGGGGGCTCGGATTTGGAATGGGTGGCTGCTCGTCGTGCGACGGCGGTTGCTCGAGCTGCGATGGCGGCTGCGACGGCATGTGCGGCGGCGGTTGCGGCGGCAGCGCCTGCGGCTGCGACGAGGGATTCCTCTGCTCGCTACTCGCGCCGAGCCACTGCCTCGATATGCTGATGCCGCCCATGCTGCAGGGAAGCGGCTTCTATATCGACGGCTGGATCCAACACGGTTTCACCGGCAACCCCGATGATCCCGACAACAAGTTCAACTCGCCGTTGGCCTTTACCGACCGCGCGAACGAATACATGCTCAACCAGGTTTACCTGTCGTTCGGACGCGATGTGAATGCCGACTGCGGCTGGTGGGACCTCGGCGGACGTGTCGACGCCCTGTACGGTAGCGACTATTTCTTTGTGGAATCGTTGGGCCTCGAAATCGAACAAGACGGCAGCCCGCGCTGGAACAGCTCCAACGGGCCCCGTCGCCGCGTGCGGGGCGGACAGATTACCGAAGCGTCGATCTACGGCATCGCCATGCCGCAGGCCTATGCCGAAGTGTATGCCCCGGTGCTCGATGGCGCTCGCATCAAGGTCGGCCATTTCTACACGATTATCGGTTACGAATCGGTAATGGCCCCAGAGAACTTCTTCTACTCGCACGCGTACACGCAGTCGTATGGCGAGCCGTTCACGCACACCGGTGCGTTGGCCAGTGTCGACTGGACTCAATGCTGGACCGTGCACGCCGGAGCCACGCGCGGCTGGGATAACTGGGAAAACCCGATCGACGATTTCAGCTTTCTCGGCGGCCTCACTTGGACCAGCCCGACCAAACGCACGAGCGTTTCGGCCGCGGTCCACTGGGGTGACGAGGCCGGCAATAATCGCTCGGTCTACAGCCTCGTCTTCCGCCAC
>JAGQOS010000217.1 GCA_020427265.1 Planctomycetales bacterium | reverse complement strand
GGCCGATGAGACTCAGCAAGCCCAGCATTGCTGTGCTTGGCTCGGGCAGCGCTACGACCGCAGTCACTTCGAAGAAGGTTCCGAGACGCAGGGCGTCGAGATCGCCGCCAATGCCCGAGCCGGTGTGGTACGTGGCCAGGCCGATCGAATCGAGGCTGCTGGCGAAATCGGTCGTCGTACTCGAGTAAGTGGGCGTAAGCTCATCAAGAAACGCCAGTTTGGTCGGGTTGACAAACAGTTCGACCGTGTCGTTGCCTACCGAGTTGATAACCATGTGGCCCACGAGCAGTACGGTTTCGCCCAGATTGATTTGGTTCGTCAGTGTCGCGCCGCTTCCCCCCGGATCGAAGTCGACAACGAGATCGGTGCCGCGAAACACGGCCCACATGTCGCCCAGCGAGTCGAATGGCGTGGCAGGCGTATTGTTCATGTGAATGCCGCCGCGACTGTCAGCGGCGTCGTTCTGCACAAGCATCGAGAACCACACGTCGCCCGTAACCGGGGCCGTCAAGTTGCGATAGGTCGTTCGCGTCGCGCCGCTGTCACCGTCGATGCGTTGTGGTGTACCGCTTTGCGTGATGTTGTAGAGCGACGAGGTGAGATCGCCGGCGATCACATCGTGCGAGGTCGAGCCCGCCCAGTTGCCGTCCAATCCCGTGCCGCCGGCCTGGCCTTGCAGATCGACACCGCCGCCGGTCAGATCGTTGAAGTCGGCCACGACCAAAGCGTGGGCCGACGAGGCAGTAAAAATCGTGGCCAACACGATCGCCGGCAAGGCGACTTGGCGATTGCCGCCTCGGCGACGCCGGCCGACGAGCCCGATCAAGCCGATCCCCAGCATGCTCAGCGTGGTCGGTTCTGGAACCAGGAAGGTTCGCACTGCGTCGGTGTAGTTGGCGCCTACAGCGAAAGCGTCGAGGTAGAAGAATTGCCCTTCTTCAATCGTGACAGCGGTACGCAGGTGGAAGGTATCGATCGTCGACACGCCCGACGCTCCGGTCGCCTGCACGGCATCGGCAATGCCTTCAGAGGCTTGGTTGACGAAGAGCGATACGGTGTCGTAGTCGCCGCCGCTCTTCGTGAACTTAAAGACCAGGCGGTTGGTCACGTCGTCGGCGCTGAAGGCGGTCGACGAGTTGGTCGTGTTCGCCGTACCGTCGATGCGGGCAAAGAACGGCGTGCCCGCTGCATTGCGAATGCCGCCGCTCAGCCCCGAGGCGCTGGTATCAGCCGCGCTGTTGTCGTCGTTGAAGTAGAGTTGCAGGAAGTCGCTCGCATCCATACCGCCCGCCGTTCGCAGCGTCAAGCCGACATAGAACGTGCCGGTCTGAGCGGGAAAGCTCCGCCGGACCAGATTGGCGTTATCACCGAGCGTATCGATTTGCATGGAACGGCCGAGACCCGGAATGACACCGTTTTGCGCCGTCACTTCGCCCACGGCCGAGGTCCAGGCCGTCGTGAAGTCGTTGCCGGCCGACTGGCCGTTCAGGTCCGATCCAGGGGCATAGTTTTCGAAGTCGTCGAAGGCGATCGGCGCCGCCTGGCCGAGCGAGGCTAAGCAAGCCATCAACGCGGCGGCCAGCGCCGGCGCCGTTCCGCTGCAAACCCGTCGACGGCGGCGAGTTGCCAAGCCGAGCAACCCCAGCCCGAGCAACGCCGCAGCAGTCGGTTCCGGCACGGCGAACGGTTGCGTAACCACCGAGTCGAACGTGGTGCCGATCTGCAGCAGGTCGAAGTTCATTTGATCACCGCCGTCGAACACCGCGGTGCGGATGACGAA
Organism: Planctomycetales bacterium; assembly: GCA_020427265.1. GTDB lineage: Bacteria > Planctomycetota > Planctomycetia > Pirellulales > JAGQOS01 > JAGQOS01. The sequence goes on along the minus strand of JAGQOS010000217.1, from coordinate 6,119 downwards.
ACTGCTGAGCGTGTCGATGCCTAGCGTGGCGTTGACTGTGGCGTCGGGCACGCCAGGTTCGGTTAGCGACGCGGGATCGATGAACAGTTCGAGGCGATTGTAGTTGGTCGAGGCGTTCTTCGAGATCTTGCCCACGAGCAGATTGGTTACACCTTGCACGGCGTTCGTTCCCGTATCGCCGTTCGTATCCGATGTGCTACGGATGCGAGCGAAGAGATTCGATGTACTCCGCTTGCCGATCGAACCCGCGTTGTTCACGTCGGCGTCGTCGCTCAAAGCGAATTGAATGTGATCCGACACATCGAAACCGGCCACCGGTTGGTACAGCACGCTGAAGTACACCGTGCCGGTTTGTGGCGAGAAGCTGCGGCTTACCGCACTGTCGCTACCGGCTGTCAAAGCGACCGATTGAGCCCCGCCGTTGAGATTGATCGAACCGTTGGAGTAGTTCAAACCGCCGCTTACCACGTTGGCTTGGGCGATCGACGAATAGGCCGAAGTCCAGGCGCCATTCACTTCAAAACCGCCGTTGTTGCCGGCAAGGTTGCCCGCCGTGTAAGTGTCGAAGTTGTCGGCCACCAGGCGAGCGGCTTGTGCTTGCGGTGTGCCAATGTTCAAGAGTGCGGCGACGAGGAGTAACAACGCAGCCTGCCCGGCGCGACGGCAGCGGCGAAACACAAATCCAATACAACCCAAGCCGAGCAGTGCGAACGAGGAAGGCTCAGGCACCGGCACGCTATTGATGCCCATGAACAAGACCGGATCACCGTTGGCGGAACTGCCGAACGTGAGCGAGCTGATGCTGCCGAACGGGGCGACACCGAAGTCGTCGAGGTCGAGCACAAATCCGTAGAGGTTCTGCGTTACCGTGGTGGCCAGGCTGTATGTGTCGTTTTCAAGTTGCGACAGGTTCGACGGATTCCCCCCGTCGCGGCTGTACACATCAACCGAACCCGTGCTGCCGACCACCGTCGAATAGTCGGCCCCAACCACGTTGACCGTGTTGCCGTTGGCCACGATGCTGATCGGGTCGGGAGTGCCAGTGCTCATTTCAAACACGACCAGTTCGGCACCGTCGCCGTTGATCAACGGCGAGGCGAATTGCAGCGAGACGGACGTGTTACCTGTTCCTGGGTTAATGACCCCCGTATTAAGCAACAAGTCGTTGCCCAGCATGTCGGAGCGGGCCGACCCGACGGGTAGCGCTCCGCCGTTGGGAATCAGGAGATTGCCGGCGTTGTTCGAAGAGAACGCGGTCATCGTTGCGCCGATCAGGTTGGTGGAGAAGTACGTCTTCGCTCCAGCCGTGAAGGTTTCCAGCGTGCTTCCCGTGGCCGTAATCGAATCGATCCCAACCGGGGCGCCCTGAGAGGCGACGCTCGACAAGTGAATCAGAAGGAAGCTAAGAGCCGACGGAATGCGAGCCATAATGATTCTCCAAGCGGTTGTTGGCGAAGTGTTTTGACGCTGATGATTCCAAGTGTGGTGATGCGACATGGTCGTTCTCCTACGCGTAACGATTGGGTGTTGCATGAGTGGTTAACGGCTTGAGTTTTTCGGTTTGGCGAACTAGCTGGCTGTTTTCAGAAAAACAGGCAACTAATTCCCCAAATTCATACTAATTACTGGTCATTTCCATGGCAAAGGTTTTGTTTCACCGGGCCGCTCATTCGTTGTCAGTCGATTCGCTGCCGGCCGTGGTGGCCGAGCTGCGAGTATCTCGAATTGCTATTCCCTGAATGGCTGTTGTGGCTTCTTCTTGTCGGTTCAAGGTCGTGTCTGGCTGGCGAGTCCGCCCGACGTGGCGAACTCGCCAGGATCATTACAAACCGCTCGACTTATGCAGCCGACGTCGCGGACCTTGCGGTGCGCTGCTGCGGGCCGAACGCTTGCGGCTGTAGCGGGCCTGGGTCGCGAAGCGAGTGCGCGAATTCTGTTGTCGCTGCGAGCCGGCGAAGCGAGACGCCGTTCGCGCCGCGGGGCTGGCTTCCGTCGCGTGATCGTCCGTGTCGGCGAATTGAGCAATCAGGCTTTGAGAGGAGAAGTCGACCATCATTGTTTGGTTTCCTGGTTATTTGTTGTGGGTTGTTGGTTTCAGACTTAAGCGTTTGGCTACTTCGTCATTAGGTATTTCGTCATTCAGCGACTGCGTCGCCGTCGTCGGGCCGCCAGGCCGATGAGACTCAGCAAGCCCAGCATTGCTGTGCTTGGCTCGGGCACGCTGGAAAGGCTAAGTGCGTTGACGACCGCCAAATTCGTTGCGTTGTTTTCGCGAGTAAAAATCTGGTACTGGCTGACACCGTCGGAGATAAACGAGAACGTAAAAGGTTCGGTCGGGTGTGGCTGAAACGTGTTCGTGAGAATCGTCGTTCCCGTGCCGACCTCGATCAGTCCGACAATCTGATTCCCCAGCGCCGGTTGGTCGTCGTCCCAGGCGTAGACCGATGCGGTCCAAAGTCCTGGGCGGAGGTCGTCGATTGTGAGCCCAACCGCAACATTCGCTGCGCCGTTGTCGAAAGCGAAGTCGCGGGTCAGCGCCGTTGCGCCGTCGTCGGCGAATCGCGTACGGGAACTGTTGCCGCTAAACACGGTGAACGTAACGCCGTCGGCCGTAACTGTGCCTGTATTGACCAATCCCTGAGGAGCCAGCAGCGACGTCCATCCCGGGTTTGTGTCGGGGCCGCCGCCGTTGTCTGAATCGATGTCGATGTTGAGGAACTGATACGCCTGGGCGGGTGAACTCATCGCCAGGCAAGCGGCCGTCGCCACGGTGGCCGTCAGCATGCGGCCAAGCCGACAGGCAGTGGAATGCCCTTTGGCCACCTTGCGACTTTCACGTCGCCGTCGCACGCAGAGTCCGACCAGGCCGATGCCCAGCAGCAACGCGGTGCTCGGCTCGGGAACTACCTGGGAAATGCCCAGGCTATTGAAGATGACGATATTCGAACCGGCTTGGGGATCGGCGGCGATGCGGAATGTGCCGCTCGGACTGGCCGAGATCATGAAGCTGAAGTCGGCAGCATCTGGGTCCGCCGTATTGTTCGTGTGCGTAGCGAGCAGCGAGCCGCTTACCGACGTATCGAACCACTCGCTCACTTCGCCGTTGTTCGCCGTACGATCGAACGACGTGATCGTTACTTCGTAAAGGCCATAGGGCGCCAATCCGGTCAAATCGAGTAGCACGTCGGTTCCACCGGCAACGAACGCGAAGTCGCGTAGGATGTCGGCATCGGGATGGCCAACAAGCAAGCCCAGCTCGTCGCGATCACGGTCGTCCGACAAGCCGCCGGCGATCGTGAGCGTGACGCCATTTTCCGTGGCAAAGCCCGTGCCCAGATCGAGCGACGTGTAACCGGATTGCGTGGGACTTAGCGCGTCGTCGTCGTCCATATCGAAGTGGGCGATGGGACGCAGCGAAACGGCGTGCGCCTCGCTCGCCATCCAAGGTGCGATTGCCAGCAGAGCCAGAACAGCGGCCGTCCATCGCGACACGCCCTGTCCGCGTCGACGGCGACGCAAAGTCATTCCGATCATCCCCAGGCCGAGCAACACAGCCGTGCTTGGTTCCGGAATCAAACCAACGAGCTGTATGCCGCCACCGGCGCCGTCGAGAATAATGAACGCGTCGAGCGCTCCGACCGAGCCGCCAGTCGTTCCCGTCACGCCGGCGCCCAAGCCGGTGCCGTAGGCCCAGATCTGCCCGCCGCTGGTGATGAACGTGCCGCTTGTGGCGCCAAACACCGTTTGGGCGTCGGCAATTGCCTGATCGGTTTGGCCTACACCGGCGAATAGGCCGAGGCCGTGAATCAGGGCGACGTCTTGGCCGGTCAGGCCGCTGTCCCAGACACCCACATCGTCGATCAGGCCACCGAAGTAGTTTTCGGCATTACCGGAGATCTTGCCGTGGCCTATGCGCAGATCCTCGCTGTTGGTTGTAAACGGCCCGGCGTAGCCGCCCGATGTCACCTCAATGCCGTTGAGATACAACCGAGCAGTCGTACCATCCCATGTGCCGGCGGCATGATTCCAAGCGCCGTTGCTGAACGCCCCTCCGATAAGGCTCGAATTGCCCGCACCAAAGAGAAAGAATCGCAACGTGCCGGCATTCGCCTCGAGGCCGTAGCCAGCACTACTGTTTTGCTCCTTGACGACAAGTGAACCTTGGCCGGCGCTGGTCTTGTTAAACCAAGAGGTCAGGCTGATGGCCGTCTGGGGTGGCAAATCGAGACTTGCCGAATCGAGATGGTTCGAATAGTCGCTGTTGCCGTCTACCGAGAGCACATTGCCCCGTGTTGCATCGTTAACCACGGCGGCCGTGCCGACGAGCGTACCGTTGTTTGCTCCGACGGAGTCGTTCGCATTTCCCGCGTCGAACGTGAACTGCGAAATAATCGCCGCCGGCGACGATCCGGCAAACGCCAAAGTCAAGCCGACGGCCAATGCCGCTAAACGCAGAGCCTGCGGGCGACGGTGGCAACGATACGAACTCGCGCCGACCCTACGCGGATGAAAACGCATCGAGTTGCTGGTTCGTCCCGTTCGAGTCGCATCGCTCGCAAGCATGGCTGTTCTCCTGTCTACCTGTGTGGAAGTTCGCATGGTCATCGTGGATCTCCTGTTTGAAGGAAAAGTCGTTCGGTCTTCGGTTGCCCTACGCAAGGCGTGGGGAAAATTGCTTGGCGGTCATTGCGAAGCAAAAATCCCCCAGTCTTGAAAATAATCACTCGCTACGTCGATAGCACGCATTTGGTTAGTCCAATTTCCGTGGCGTATGCCAATGGCTGCCTCGGCTTGCGTCGCGCGACAAACCTCGCAACGCACTCCTCGAATCAACTCGACCGATCGCCCGGCCGACGCGGCAACTGGCGACCGCATCGACCGGCCGCGCCAAACCGGCCCAGCTGCTAATCTCTCTATTTGCAATCGCTACGCTCGCGTTCCTCCGCTTTCCTGACCTTCGCCCTTTACCCTTGGCCGCAAGCCAGCCAAGCCTCGTGGAGTGAGAGCTGACAAAAAAATTAAAAAACCACCCATTATAAATTTAATTAGTATGAACATCCATTGCAACACATCGCATTCGGTTTCCCTGCCTGCCTCTCGGGCCGCCGACGCCACGTCGGTTGGACTTGGATTAAACACGACTCGGCGTTACTGCCCCGAATCGCGTTTGACCATTCGCAAGTCCGTCGCATCAGCGCGGTTATTCGGCCGATGAAACGCCGGCCCTCGCGCCATCGTCGCTAGGGCCTGCGCACCCGCTGCCGACGCACCTGCTTGCCGGCTGCCGGATTGGCGCGCTTGCGATTGCGCCGAGCGCGAACATCGGCCTTCTGTCGCGACGTGAACTCCGGCTCATGGTCGGCAAGCCGGTTCACCTGCGGATCGTCTGTGCTCGTCACGTCGTAGTCCTCGACGCGGTTACGCAAATCAAAGTTGGGTCGAATCATGTCGCAATGCTCCTGAATAAGGGTTCCCGGATTGGGTAAAGGAAAGCCGAACGACCGCCAGGCACGGCGATTAAATCGCACCGGTCTTACGCTGTTTGCGGCGAGGTCCCGTCGGGTTGTTCAGCTTGGCGGCCGAACGCCGTGCATGCCGGGCGCGGGTGTTGAACTTGTCTCGCGACTTCTGCTCGCGTCGAGCCATCGGCTTGTGCGAAACGCGAGATACCGCGCTGTCAAATTCCTGCTCGTCGTCCATCTCGTCATACCAAGGGCTGCTGGGAGTAGCGGTGACCATCATCGTCGGGCTCCTTTCGGTTTCAGTTGGCCGCTCTGCGGCAAAAAACAGCGAAACAAACAGCTAGAAACTTACTGGCATTTAAGCCTTCATCCCTTACCCATTTAACCGGACCGTGAATTAAAAACTCAAAATCCGGCCGTCGAAGTAATTCGCCGCTTGACGAGGCGCGATTACTCCGGCGGCCGAAGGTCGCCGTGCATCAGGCCGCTAACCAGCGGCCGCGTTCACCTCCTTTCGCCAACAAAAAAGCGCCGGCCGCACTCCGCCCGTCGACTCCACACAAATCGTGTCGAGTCGACGCGCGCACGCGGCCGGCGCCTTGAATTCGATGCTTCGGGTTGTTGTACCTAGCACTGGCGTACCGAGTTTTCACGACC
>JAGQOS010000216.1 GCA_020427265.1 Planctomycetales bacterium | reverse complement strand
CGGCCGGCTGATCGAGTCGTCCGCTGGGATCGAAAGCCAGTAAACGGTAGATCAGCGCGCCGCCGACGAGCACGGCCGGCCACAACCGATTGCCGCCCAGCAGCAACACGGCGATCGCCAACGCGGCAGGTGGCCAAAGCGTGGGAAGAAATCCGGGGGCGATAATCAGGTGGATTCCGACCACGCCGCCAAGAAAAATGGCGCTGGCGCCGATTAGAGCGTCGATCAGGTAGCGCGCCACCTTCGGCAGATTCCCGCCCGGCATCGGAGAGGCTCCCAGATAAGACCAACGCTATTATTTGCTTCTGGGCCGGAAAATTCCACCCTGCCGGCCGCGTATCGCCGACGGACCTAGGCGGCTTGCAGCCTGCGCGCTTGTCTCGCCCAGCTAATCCAGTTAGAAATTTCGGCGCTGTCCGGCGCTGTTCCACCACGCAAGATGCGTTGTCCCGCCGAGGTTTCCAGCAATTCCGAGACGGCTTCCAAAATGTCTGCGGCGTCGGCCGCGGCGACCGCTTCGACGTCGCGATACCCGGTCGCGACGAGGAATTGGGCGTCGTGTCCGCGGATTTGCGGAATGCGACACGCCAGTCGGGTCTGGTCCTGCCAGTCGCCCACCAGCTCCGCCGTGATCCATTTCGAGTTCATCTTGGCTGCAACTTGAGTCGCATCGGCATCGAGCAGATCGGCGACCGTGCGCAAGCCGATCCTGGTGAGTCTTCGTGCCGTCTTCGCGCCGATCGAAGGCGCGGCTTCGATCTCGTCGTCGAATTCCAAGTAGAATCGTAGCTCGCTCGACTCCTGCGCCGCCGGCTTACGCGGTTGGGGAGCTGGCGCCGTTGTACGTGCCAGCGGCAGAGCGATGTTCTCGTTCTCGTCGTCGTCGCGCGATTGTGCGTCGACCGGCGCGGCTGAATACCGGGCTGCAGGGCGTTGCTCAGTTGGCTCTTGGCCGGCTGGCTTCGCCGCCGGAGACGACGACGGACGGATTGCCGGGAAGCTTTTCTCTTCCGCAAATGCCGCGCGCACGGCGCGACTCTCCTCCGGCAGATTAGCCGAGAGCTTGCCGGTGGCCTGAATCTCGTCGTAGATCGCGCGTACCGTGGCGCGTTCCTCGGCGTCGGCCATCCGGCCGACAACCCACTGGATTGGCACTTCGACCGTGGCGAGGTACGTATGCAGTGTCAAGTTGACATCGGGCGGTTCCGCCTGACCATCGTGCAACGCGCGTTCGAGAACGCGAGCGAAGCCGATTGTGGCATAGGAAGTCAGTTCGGCCAAAATTTCGCGGCTCGTCGTGTCGAGTCCGGAGGGAGGGTCGCTCACGCCTTTGCGAAAGTCGTACCGTTCGATGAGTGTTTCGTAGTGCGCATTGGCTTTTTCCGCGCCTTGCCGAACCGCCGCTTCGAGCCAGCCTTCGCCGTGCGGCAATTCGACATCGTCGACCCCGGTTCCGGCTTGGGCGATCGCCCGCAGATCCTGGTAGGCTTTGTTGATGCTCCATTCCGCCGCGCGATGAATCTTCGTCTCTTCTTCCGACTGGCCGGTGTGAAACGGTTGAATCGGGTCCATGTAGTAGTGGCTCAACACGCCGGCTGAATAACAAGCGTTGGTCCAATCTCGACGGGCAAGAAACCCGACCGTTTGATCGTACCAGCGTCGGGCCGCCTGCGGCGCGCCGCCCCAATGGTTGTCGCGCACGTGGACCACATGATTGCGAAAATCTTTGAACTGCGTATCGGGCGCCTTCGAGCCATTGAGATACGGCGTATGGTGTTTGAGAAAAAGCTCCTGCCAGCTCTCCGCATGTTTGCAGCGTAAATGGCACAACGCATCGAGCGCCATCTTGTGATGCGTATTGCGGCAGTGTTGTGAGAATAGAACGCGAAACAACAAGTTCATCGCTATCGCCTTGTGTCGATCGCATCGTAGTCTCGCCGCACGCATCGCGGCCGGACTACGTAGAATGGGTAATTTTGGGTGGAAACTATATCGAATCCCTGCTTTTCTTCCAACAGCAGTCGAGACATACTGACAGCAGGCCGCTTTCCGGAAATTTCGGCCATTCCACGCTTCAAAGCAGGAGTACCGCACATGGGTTCCGGCGATTCGGGCATGAAATGGGTATTAGCATGCGGCGGCGTGGCGCTCGTGCTCTTGCTTGCCTGCGGCGGAGCCGCGATCTTCGTTCTGCCCAAGGCGTTTACCGGCGTGAAAGGAATGATCGCATCGGAACAGCAAAAGACCGCCTTCGCCCGCAGTTGGAGAGCGCCGGCCGCCGATGCCGACGCGCAAAGACTTTTTCCCGAAGAAGTCGATTTCCTTCCCGTCGCGAATCGCGATCCCAGTGAAAGGGCGGCCGAATTCGGGATCGATTTGGCGGGCGAACACGCGCGGTACGAGTCGCCGAAGATGGCGATCGATGTCTTCGCCTACCGTGCGACGCGGTTGGAAAAGGAAGCCCTGTTTCGCCGCGTGGACGAGGCGATCGAAAACGGCGACTACAACTACCGGTTCAAATTCGGATCGATGGACAGCGACCGCTTCACGTTTTCTGTCGGTCCGCCCCACACCCAGGGATCGCTCTGGTGGAGCAAAGGTTGGCTGTTCGTACTGCTGACCGACAGCGAAGACGAGCTGGAATCGTTCCAGCAGGCGTATTTGACGATGATTCAAGCCGACTCGCAGGAAGCAACCTCTGCCGCGACCGAGACCCCCGCAGAAACGGGTTCAACGCAATAGCGGAGAACAACCATGCGGGCATTCGTATTTGGAATTGGACCAATCGAGTTGCTCGTGATCGCCGCGATCGGCTGCGTGATTCTAGTCGTTCCCGTGCTAATTGCCGGCGCGATTGTACTTATCGTCCGGAAATCTCAACCCTCGTCTCGTGTTTCGAATCTGGAGCAGTCCGTTCAGCGACGCGACGACATTGCGTAAGCGCAAAAAAACACGCCCGGTCGAAGACGAGAATGGCCTCCATGCCAAGAAGGCCCATTCCCTGGGTGACTTGTATCCCAACCGGGTAACGACGGAGTGGGAAAAACTTGGCTTTCTTCGAACCGGGCGTGCAGATCGTTTTTTGATCGCGTTTCAGAATCGCCGGTACGGCTTCACGCCGCAGGTGCGATTTTGAAACACGAGCTAGTTGGCGAGCGTCTCGAACAGCTCGCGATAGCTGGGAATTTGAACCTCCAAATGTTCAAGCCAGTGTGTTGGATTCCAAAGTTCGACGCATACCGCCGCGCCGACGATGATCATTTCTCCACCCGCCTCGACTCCGAGAAACTGCCGGAATCCGTCGGGAATCACGAGCCGGCCACGTCCGGCCAGTTGAATCGGTTTGTGTCGCGTAGAGAGCAGACGCCCGAGTTGCTGCACATCGTGCATGCGCCCGTCGAGTCGTCCTTCTTCCAGTTTCGCCTGTAGTAATCGCAGATTCCCGTCGTGACGCTTCTTCCAGGCGGCCGCCGCGAATAAGCTCAAACAGCCCGCCTGCTGCTTGACGAGAATGCAGTCGGGTCCGTCGGCCGCCAGTGGCTCGGCCAGCTCGCTCGGAATCGAAAGCCGATACCGCTCGTCGAGCGCGCGTGTAAATTCGCCCAGCAGTAGTTCGCCGTTTTGTGTCATTGCCGATCACTCGGTCGCCCATGACTACATTCCGTTGCGGGGCAGGGGCCTGCAATATGAATGGGCTTAAAACCCACGCTTGTTGTCTTTTTAGGTTTAAATTGGGTCGGAAACCCAAGGGAATGAGTCTACAGAATCGCCGCTGTTTGACAAGCATCTTTGCTCGAAAAATCGTAGACCGCGCAAAATTGGCGCTCGACCGCCCATTTCGGCCCGAAATTGCCCGATTTCCTGCCCGCTTGCACGCGCCGACGGAAAGCCAAAAATCGGCATGGCCAAAAGTCCAACATTTGCGTATTTCTTCTCCCGCGCTCGGGCGGCGAGCCAGCGCCGCCCAGATCGGACATCAGGGAGAAATTGCTTGAACGGGTCTCAGGACGACAACGATCGGATCGTCATTACCGGAATCGGCGCTATCAGTTCGGTCGGCAACGACCGCGAGTCGGTATGGCGCGCCGTCCGCCATGGCGTAAGCGGTGTCCGCCGCTTGACCGGCGTGCCGCTGATTCCCGATGGCATGATGCTCGGCGCGCCCGTCGACATCGAACCCGACGAGCCAGGAGGGCTCAAGGTCACGGCGCTGTGCCTGCATGCCGCCGAAGAAGCCATTCGCGATGCCGGCAACGCCCTGGCCGCGACCGCGCCCGAACGATTTGGCTGCGCGATCAGTGGGCATATCGGAGATCTCGACTGGATTGCCGAACAAGTTGGCCGCAACGACTTGATCGCACCCGGCAAGGTTCCCTGGGTGCAACAGTGGTTGCCTAACAGCACCTGCGCGCGCGTGGCGACACGCTACGGGTTGCACGGCCCGCGGATCTGTCATTCCACGGCCTGCGCCAGTGGGTTGATCGACTTCCTGTCGGCGGTTCGCGCCATCGAAGACGGCCAGTGCGACGCCGCGCTGGCGGGTAGCGCCGAAGCAATTCATCCGTTATTCGCCGCCGGTTTCCGGCAAATGCGCGTGCTTGCCGAACACGATGATCCGCAAGCTGCCTGCCGCCCGTTCGACGCCGATCGGCGTGGATTTGTGATGGGCGAAGGCGCCGCCATGTTTGTCATCGAGCGACTGGCGTGCGCGCGGCGACGCGGCGCCAAGATTTATGCCGAAGTGCTAGGCGGCCGCATGCTGGCCGATGCGCATCATGTAACCGGCCTGAGTGCCGAGAGCGACACGCTCGCGCACCTGATTACCGGCACGCTACGCCGCTCGCGGCTCGCGCCGGCAGACATCGCCTACATCAACGCGCATGGCACCGGCACGCAACAGAACGATGTGATGGAAACACGCGGCATTCGTATGGCGCTCGGCAGTGCGGCGCAGCGGGTGTGCGTGAGCTCAATCAAGTCGATGCTCGGGCACTTGGTCAACGCCGCCGGCAGTGTCGAACTGGCGATTACGGCGCTCGCGCTGCGCGACGGCTTCGTGCCGCCAACGCTCAACCTGACCAACCCCGATCCGGAGTGCGACCTCGATTGCATTCCGCTCGTCGGCCGGCCAATTCAATTCGAACACGCGCTGAAGATTTCCGTGGCGTTTGGCGGCCACCTGGCCGCGGTCGCCCTGCGGCGCTGGGACGAAGCCGCGGCGGGCCGCGTGGGTCGCGCCGCGTAGCATCTGGCGTCGCAGTCTCTTGCACAAGCCTTCCGACAGGCTGTCGCGAATCTTTAGAACGCATTTCAAAACTCATCAGCCGTAGGGCGCTAGCCCACGGTTATCGAGAAGAACCGGACGCTAGCGCGTTCCGGCTAAGTTATGAAATGCGTTCTAGACTTCCGCCCCGAAACCCGAAGCTCGGCTATAGAGCTTTTCGCGCGTGGCCCACAAACCTGCCGGCGGTGTGGGGATGAAATAGAATCGCTCGCCGTCGGGCAGTTCGTTCCAGCCTTCTTTGAGCGTTTCGGGACGGTAGCGGGCTACGGTGGATTCGTAATCGGCGTAGGCGAAATTCACGCCTTCGATTTCGGACTGCGACAAGTGCCCCGGCGCGTAGCGGATCGTGAAACGATCTTCCGACGTGCCATGCATCAGATGCGCCGTGCCATGGGCCAGATCCTGCATGTCGGCATTCTGCCGATAGAGTTCCAGGATTCGCTGCGACGGGATGTAGCCGTATTTGCGAATCAGCGCGTCGACCCCCGGCTGCTCGCCGAAGCGTTTGAGCCCCGGGGCGATGATCAGCAATTCGCCGCCATCGGCCACGGCCATTCGCGTGCGATAAACCGCTTTGTTGGCCACCCAAGTGCTGAAGAACTCGTTGCCCTGCATCACGCACACGACCTTGGGCAGCGGTTCATCGAGCACGGTGATATTCTGTTCGCGCGATTGGCGCGCGGCGGCAAGATAGGTTTCGAGGTCGTCGCCGACAAAGACTCCGGTGGTCACTAATTCGCCGTCGTCGTCGCGGGCCAATACGACTTGAATGTACAGGTCCGGCAAATGTCCGAGAAACTTATCTTCGGCCCGATTGAATACCTGGCGCGTGGGCGTGAGCAAGTTGCCGAGATTCTCTTCGATCCCGCACGAGGCGGCCATCATATGTGCAGCGCAGATCAGCGGTTTGCTGGCCAGGCCGATGAAGTAGTTTTTGTTATGATTGGCGAATCCCAGGACTTCGTGCGGTACGACATGGCCCACGTTGATAATCAGGTCCCAAGGTTCTTCCATCAGCATGCGATTGAGCCCAATCGGGATCGCCCAATCGGCCTTGCCGTCGGAAACTTCGCGCACGAAGTCGGCCGAGATCTCGCCAACCTCAACGCAACCATCAATCCAGTCGTGCGCGTGGATTCGTTCATTCGGAATCGCGCCGAACATTTCGCGATTCTGCTCCGGCGTGTGGGGCACATGCTGGCCGAGCGTGGGAATCACGTGCACTTCGGCCCCGTCGGCCGAGAGCTTTTCATACAAAATCTCCGTCAACCGTCCGACACCCGAATGCATGCGCGTGATATCGGGGGGAAGCAACAGCACGCGTTTCGGCGCGGCGCAAATGCGGCTGCGCGCTTCGGCGAGTGTTTGCTCCATGAGCGTTTCGAGCTGTTTGGGCGCAAAGCGAGCGGCCGACTGTTGAATCCAGGGCATCGTGTCCGTTCCTTCGTCGGAAGTGGTTAATCCTGTTGAAAGACGACCGGCTCGTCGTCGACGCGGAAGTTGCGGGCGACCTCGACCAGCGAGCGCAATCCTTCCCCGGTTGCGCCGGCATCGACCCAGGACTTGGCCGTATCGCGAAAGGCCGTGCCGGCAATATCGAGATGGGTCCAGGGAATCTCCCCGACGAAATGTTCGAGGAACTTGGCCGCGGTAATGGCGCCTGCTTCGCGCGATTTACCCGTATTGCGAATATCGGCCACGTCGCTCACGATCAACTCGTCGTAGACGCTGTGCATAGGCAATTGCCAGGCCAGCTCTCCGGTGGCTTCGAAGCCGGCACGCACTTGATCGCACCAGTCCTGGTTGTTGGTCAACATACCTGCCACGTCGCTACCCAGCGCAACAACGCAAGCGCCGGTAAGCGTGGCGACATCGATAATCCGGTCGACACCCATCGTTCGCACCACGTCGAGACAGTCGGCCAACACGAGGCGCCCTTCGGCGTCGGTGTTGAGCACTTCGACGGTCGTGCCTTGGCGCGTTGTAATCACGTCGCCCAGTTTGTACGCGGCCGGGCCCGTCATGTTTTCGACCATTCCCATGATGCCAATCACATTGACCGGCAACCGCAACTGGCCAATGGCGCGAATCGTGCCCGCCACGGTCGCTGCGCCGGCCATGTCGCACTTCATGGTTTTCATGCCTTCGGCCGTTTTGAGCGAGAGTCCGCCGCTGTCGAACGTCACACCTTTACCAACCAGGCCGAGCGTAGGCGCGTTTTCTCCGCCGCCTCGATATTTGAGAATGACGAGCCGCGGTTCGCGGACCGAACCTTGCGCCACAGCCAGCATGGCGTGGCAGTTCTCTGTCTTGAGCCGTACGGGATTCCAGACCTCGGCTTCGATGCCGGCGATGCGCGCCATCTGCGAAATCTGCGTCGCCATCGACTCGGGGTGCAACTCGTGCGGCCCGGCGTTGACCAACCGCCGGACATAATTTATCGCTTCGCCGATCATTTGCCCCGAAGCGAGCCCCGGCGACTTGGTCGCCCAAAACATTTCGTCGGGCGGGAAGAGCCGCTTCTTGTGCCGGTACAAGTCCTGGCCGTAATAAGCCGTTACCACACCGGCCACGGCAGCCTCGGTCAGCTCGCTGGACCATTCTTCATTCAAGCAAAAGGCGA
>JAGQOS010000215.1 GCA_020427265.1 Planctomycetales bacterium | reverse complement strand
ATGAAAATAACATCGCCATCGCCTTTGACTTCATAGATTCCGTCGTCGTCCTTTTCGGGCTTCTCGCCGCCAGTGAGCGGCGCGAGCGTTGTGACGACCTCGTCGAGCGAATTCACGGGAATCACCGACAGCAGCTTGAAGTCGTCTCCCTTGGTCGTGACGATCGTGCCCCAGGGTTTCGACTTGTCGATGCCGATCAAGCCGCGGCCGCCGGTGAACAGCGCGATGCTGCCTTCGGCGAACTGCGCCAGACCGGGGTTGCCGCCCAACTCGCCGAGCATGCCGACATCGCCGATGATTTCGTCGTAGCTGGAAAACGCCAGCACGGCGACCGTCTTCTCGGCGTTTGCCGCCCCATCGACTTGTGCCGAGGCCCAGGTCGGTGCCATGAGGGTCATGGCCACGGCGAGCAGGCAGGCGGAACTTTGCCAACGAACATGCGGGAAACGACTCATCACAGTTTCAACTCCTTCGTTCAAGATTTAAGGATTCCGGCGCCAATCGCGCCGCGGCGGCGTGCGGGAAACGTATCGTCGACCGTTGTCGTTGGTCGGCAAGCACGCCGCACGGGGGATTGCTCAGCTTATACCCGGGTCGACGCAATCGGGTTTCACGTCGGTAGAAAATGGGAAATTCGTTCTGGTGTGCGCGCAGTGCAAGTGTGAAATTCACCGGAGCGAAAAAAAGAAGGCGCGATGCGGCGCCAAAAAGGCGGGAGGGAAACGCGGGTACTTACCGTTCGCGGTAAGTAATGCGGCCCTTCGTCAGATCGTAGGGGGAAAGTTCGACACGCACACGATCGCCAGGAACGATACGGATAAAGTGTTTGCGCATCTTTCCGGCGACATGCGCCGTTACGATGTGACCTCCTTCGATTTCAACGCGAAATCTGGTGTTGGCAAGGGCCTGCGTCACAGTCCCTTCGACCTCGAGTGCTTCTTCCTTCTGTGCCATAAAATCCTCAACCGTGGGAACGAAAACGGCCCGCAACGCAACGCGTTGCCCTAAGCCTTTACTATCATACCATTTACGCAAGCCGCGTCCAGGCGAGGTCAAGCTGGCCGGCCGGCGGCGACGCAAGTCGTTTCCGTGGAAGGAGCTATCGGCGATCTGTTCGTTCGACCGAGCGTCAAACGCCGCCATTTGTGTGGCACGGGCCAGAACGAATTTCCGCCACCTTCGCCAATGCAATGCGGCCGTTTCACAGGCCGGCGTAGCTGCGGAACTCATGCACTTCGAGCAACACGGCAGCGCGTGTTAGTTGAAATACCAGCGCCGTCTGCGGCCAACCGAGCGCGGCGAGAAGTGTTTCGAATCGTTCGCGGTCGATTGTTCCGGAGAGTTCCACATAGAGCAGTCGGCCATGACGATCGAAGAGTTGGCCATCGAGTTGCCAGTCGCCCGCCGGGCTCTCGCCGCGCCAGACAAACGAACCGTCGGGTTCGGCGAACATGCGCGGAAACTGCTCGAAGATGTCCAGCAGTTCTTCGAACGAAATGGCGAAAGGAAGGCCGAGCGAATGCTGGTCGACGTCGAGCGTTTGCACTTCGCGCCCCTCGACGTCGACGGGGCCGCCGGTTTGGCACTCCGCCGGGCGGACATAGACGGAGGCTTGGAACGCATGCATGCCGCTAACCTACTTCGCCTGCGAGCCATGCCAGATACGTCGCACTGGCTTGCTCGATCGGCAGCGCGATGATCTCGGGCGTGTCGTAAGAATGCAGGGCGACGATCGCCGCTTCGAGCGCCGCGTATTGGTCGTCGGTTGTCTTGGCCAGGCATTGCCATTCCTGAGTCGTTTCTACAGCGCCTTGCCAGCGGTACACGCTTTCGACCGGGCCCACAATTTGCACGCACGCCGCCAGCCGCCGCTCGATCAATTCGCGCGCAATCCGTTGCGCGTCTTCTCGTTTGTCCGTTGTGGTCAGAACTACCAAGGCGGCCATGGCGATTGCTATTCGGGCGGGCGGGCGCGGTGCGAAGAATAAAACTGTTTTACCAACTCCTCGGCATGAAACAACAGCCACTCTAGCCGCGTGTACACCGCGTGGCCCGCCATGTGCTCGAGAATCGATCCCTGCGGGCCGTAGTCGACCAAGCGCGTGGCCCCTTCGGCGGGCACGCGCATTCCTGTGGAAAGTCGATGGAACAAGTCGCGCGCCCGCAGGCCCGGTTGCAGAAGACGATTCAACCGAATGTCGGCCAGCAAGCTGCGCGGTGAAATGACCGGCGGCGCGATGTTCGTGCCGGCAATGCCGAAGTGCTGCACGTAGTCGCCATCGGCCGCCTCGAACACGTCTCTCGCCGCTGGCGGAAAAGCCAACGTATGCTGCGGCTGCCCTTCCTTCGGCTTGTGATGGATAAAGTGCATCAGTTGTCCGTAGCCGGCCGTTTCCCAGCCGTAGCGGATCGGTGTTCCAAACGTCACGATATCGGGCGGCCAACGGAAAAGCTCCGAATCCTGATCGTCGAGCCGCTGTTCCACTTCGCGCCAAACGGGTAAGTCGATATGGCGGAAGCACGGATTGCGGTAATAGATGCGCGCCGCGCGAAAGAATTTGCGACGCGCGGCGCGATCGCCGCCCAACAAGTTGGTCGCCAGCGCGAAGACGTTTCCGGCATGGCTATGCCCCCAGAGCAGGACGCGCCCGGGCGACTCCTCGTGCAGTTCGGCCAGGCGGCGGAGCATTGTCACGGCGCCGTGTGCCCGGCCGATGTGATTGTTTTCGCTCGACCAGTGAAACCGCTCAACTCGAATAGGCTCGCGATCCGGTTGATTGATCGCGGCGCTGAAAGTTTGTTCGTATTGCTGCGTGTAATTGCCCGCTTCGCCAACAACGCGATCGATGACCGCCTTGTCGAACTTCGCAATCACCTGGGCGGCTTCGGTGCTGAAGCGAGACAACTGCGACAGCAAACCCCAGGCGTCGGGTCCCACGAACGTGCCATGCACGAGCAGGATGTGCCGCACGTCGGCCAGTCGCAGCGCGCGGCCGACTTCCGCCATACGGTGGCGCCAACCGTCAGACTCGACGGGTGGGCACGATGGGGCGGAGAGTATCTGCGGTGGCGAAGTGGGGAGTTCCCGGCTGTAGCTTTGGTGGCGAAACTGGTTGACCCGCGGCATGATGATCGACGCCTTGATCTACTCGGTAGCTAACGATTTCCGGCGTGCGCACGGCGAGCGACGCGTTCCACATTTCGTAGGGACGCCCCTTGCGTTCGTCGCCCTGGAAAAACGCCAGATACGTCATGGTATCGGCTGGTATGAATTCGTGTTCCTTCGGTGCAAACTGCGTTTGCCGATAAACCCGGCGCCAAGTTCCGGAATTGAAATACACTTGATTCAACACGTGCCCGTCGGCATAACTGGCGTCCAGCGGCACCGTCTCGGCATGATGCGTATGGCCGTACACAATGTGCTTGGCGCGGCGATTGCGGAAGTCCTGTTCGGTCAGGGCATGCACATAGTACGAGTCGGTCGAAGCGCCGCGTATTTTCAACAGCCATTGCGCCATGGCGCTGGCCGTATCGAGCGAGAGCCCTTTGCTGAAATGCAACGCCTGCTGCAGGCCATCGACCAAATCGGCCGGGTTCCAAGTGTCGCGTTGGCGGACAAAGTTCAAGTCGAGGAAACGATCGGCCAGGGCATCCCAAACCAGTTTCACCTTACGGCGCAAAGCGGGGAATCCGCAGGTGCGTTCCAGCAAGCCGTCGATCCAGACGGGAATCAGTACGAGCGGCCGAATGTTATCGATTTCGCGCAAGCCGAGCAGTGTCTGCATGGGCAAGTCGTCGCCTAATTCCGACTCGACCTGGGCGGAAAAGCGATTGAGCAACTCGATCACTATCGCATCGCCCAGGCTGCTCATGTCGCGATCCTGCTCGAAGTTGAACGGATCGTAGATATCGCCGTGCCGGGCGAAGAGTTTGTGCCGCCGCTGCGCGGCCATCAATTCATCGCTTTCGTGCGGATCGTGCGGAAACGGTTGCGTGGCCGGATTCGCCAGGCCCATGGCTTCGACCACGCGGCGGCGAATCGCGTCGTACGGCTCGCCCGGCAGATGAAAAAACCAGTCGTGGTTGCCAACCAGATAATGGATGCGCACCGGAACCGGAATCGGCTCGGCGCCCATCATCGGCCTCGCCAGATTACTCGCCGGGCAAACCTTCACTCCGCCGCTGCTCGCCAGCTCGCGAAACGTCGACATCGCTAAAGCGTTACGTTCGATGATGGCGTCGGTAATCCGACGGACCGTGTCGATCATGGCCGGCGACTGGGGATCATCCCACGGGCGAACGTCGCCCTCGAGCCAGCGCGACGAGCGAATCACATCAAGCACGTCGCCGAGCAGCACCAGATCGATGCGGTCGATCGGGCGGTAGCGGCCATCGGCGCGATTGCCGGCCCGCTGGGCCAGATCCTCGATGCGTTCAGACAGAAGATTGAACGCGCCGGATGAAATCGTGCTGCCGCTCGTACCGTCGGTTAGATGCAGATCGCTGATGATCAGGAGCATGGTCGCTATTCCCTCATGGCGAACGTGCCTGCGGCGCGCCAAGGATAAAATTAGATACATCGTTCGTATCGGCCCGCGACCCTGCCACGCATGAGGATTATTCCGCCTTGCACGGTCACTATGAGGGACGGGCGCTCGATTTTCCCGCAACTTCGCCCTGGGCATGCATTGCTGGCGCCATCATTCCCCCGCGCCGGGCGCTTCGCTATGATAGAGGCCATGTGCGGTCGTTTTACGTTGCGAACTCCCACACCTGTGCTGATCGAGCACTTCGGTCTGGGGCGCATTCCAGCGCTGCCGGCGCGTTTCAACATTGCGCCCATGCAGCAAGTCGCCGCCGTCCGCCAGGCGCCCGACGCCGAAGCGCGCGAATTGGTCATGCTGCGCTGGGGCCTGGTTCC
Source organism: Planctomycetales bacterium (assembly GCA_020427265.1). Classification (GTDB taxonomy): domain Bacteria; phylum Planctomycetota; class Planctomycetia; order Pirellulales; family JAGQOS01; genus JAGQOS01. Next base: position 3,004 of record JAGQOS010000215.1, on the reverse strand, counting down.
CAGTTGGGCGAAAGACACGAACAACGCCGCGCGGCTGATCAATGCCCGTAGCGAAACCGTGGCCGAAAAGCCGTCGTATCGCCACGCGGTACGCCGCCAACGCTGCCTGATCCCCAGCGATGGATTCTACGAATGGAAGAAGACCGGCCGCGAGAAACAAACCTTTCACATTCAAATGGCGGACGGTTCGTTATTCGCCATGGCCGGTTTATGGGAACGCTGGCGCCCCGATGAAAAGCTGCCGCCGCTCGAAACGTGTACGATCCTGACCACCGAGCCGAATGAATTGATGCAAGGCATCCACGACCGGATGCCGGTGATTTTGCCCCCGGAAGCGTACGCCACGTGGCTCGACCCCCAGTTCGAAGCGTACGACGCATTGCAGGAACTCTTCCGCCCCTTTCCCGCCGACGCCATGGCGGCCGAACCGATTGGCAGCTATGTTAACTCCGTGCAGCACGAAGGCCCGCAGTGCCTGGAGCGGCAACGGTCGCTGTTTTGACCCGAGGCTTGAGGGGTGAGGCATAAGGGGTGAGGAAACGGAAATTCGCTTACCAACATGGAACATTGATTATCGAACACTGACACTGAGTACTCAAATCCCAAATCCGCATTCCGAAATCAAACATGTCTGAATCGCTTTTGCCGCCGCGTTTTTTGTTCCGTTTTTCTGCGCCTTTGCGCCAGCGCGAGCCATTGTGGCAAGAACATGGGCCCGGCTTGGGCGAGGAATTCCGTTTACCGAACCTGGCCGAGCTCGAAGGCGAATCGGCCTATGCCGATGTGCGCGCCGCCTGGAGCAGCGAAGGCCTGCTGTTCTCGGTCGAAGTGGCCGGCAAGGAGCAACCGCTCTGGTGCCGCGATACGCGGCTGGAAGATAGCGACGGGCTGCAAGTGTGGATCGACACTCGCGACACGCACAACATTCATCGCGCGTCGAAATATTGCCATCGATTTGCGTTCCTGCCCGCCGGCGCGGGCCGGGCGCACGATCGCGCCGCGGCCGATCAACTCGTGATCGCCCGGGCCAAGGAAAACGCGCCGCCGTATCGGCCGCGCGATCTGCAAGTGAAGAGCGTCGTGCGCAAAGATGGCTACCGGCTCGCTGCGTTCATTGCGGCCGGCGCGCTCAACGGGTTCGACCCGGCCGAACATCCTCGCCTCGGTTTCACCTACGCTTTGCTCGATCGCGAGCGGGGCCTGCAAACCTTCAGTGTGGGCATGGGCTTTCCTTACGAGGAAGACCCCAGCACCTGGGGCACGCTGGAAATGGTTGCCTGACCATCTGCGTAGAAGTGCGCACGGCGGCGCAGGAAGGCATATGCGGGTCAAAAGTCCTTGAACGGTCCGCGGGGCGGAGATTCGACCATCGTTTCCTGCAGCCAGGCGTCGAATTTGGCGGCCATGTCCGCGGCGCGCTGGGGCATGGCGTCGGCCAGATTCTTCTCTTCCGATAGGTCGGCCGCCAGGTCGAACAGCCAGGTATGCTCGCCTTGGCGAATCCACTTCCACTGGTCGATGCGGGCCGCTTCGGCGCTCTTGCGCTTCCAAAACATCTCGCGCCGCGCCGATGGGGCATCGCCCGCCAGGACCGGCTGCATGTCGAACCCGTCGAGTTTCACGTCGGTCGGCGGGGCGACGCCGGCGAGGTTCAACAGCGTCGGAAACCATTCGAGCGACGTCAGGAATTCGCGGCATTGCGTATCCGCCGGAATTCGCCCCGGATAGCGCGCCAGCGACAGCACGCGCACACCGCCTTCGAACATCTGTCCTTTGTGGCCGCGCAAGGGGCGGTTATTGGCTCCGCCGGAACCGCCGTTGTCGGAGAAGAAAATGACGATCGTATTCTCGGCCAACTCATGGCGATCGAGCGCGTCGAGGATCTTGCCGATCGACGCATCCATCGCTGTCACGCAGCCCAGATAGTGCGCCATGCGCATCGCCTGATTCGAAACTTGCGCCGGCTGGCCGTAACGTTTGCCTTCGACATAGGCTTCCGCCTCGAAGTATTGGGGATAGAGGCGTCGCCATTTCTCGGGCGCTTGGGTGCGGGAGCGAATTTTCGGGTCGAGATTCGAAGCGCCGTGCGGCGCGTTGAAGGGAACGTAGAGAAAAAAGGGCTGATGCCGATGCTGCTCGATGAATCGCAAGGCCTCGCGCTCGAACAGCTTCGTGCAGTACACGCCGCGATCCTCGACGGTCGGCTCAAGGTTGCGGAACATCGACGGCACGCCGTAGCGTTCATGCGTGTAGAAATCGATCCCCGTGTTGACCAGGCCGTAGAATTCGTCGAAACCGCGGCTGGTCGGCAGATAGCGGCGTAGCGAACCCAGATCCCATTTGCCGAATATTCCCGACACGTAACCCGCCCGGGCGAGCATTTGCGGCAACAGAACTTCGCGCGTGTCCATGCCGCCGATGCGTTCGAACGTGACCGCGTATTGATCGGCATCGTAGCGGACACCGAAGTCGGGGGCTTCGTTGCGGATCATGTCGTACGTGCCGTTGCGTTGTGGATAGCGGCCCGTCAGCAAGCTTCCTCGGCTGGGCGTGCAGGCCGGCCACGTTACGTAGAAGCTGGTGAGCTTTACACCTCCGGCGGCCAGTCGGTCGAGGTGTGGGGTGAGCACTTCGTCGCTGCCAAAACAGCCCAGGTCGTGGTATCCCTGGTCGTCGCTCACAATCATCACCACGTTGGGCGGTGAAGCCAGCGACGGATGGCAAAAGCAGAATATTACCAGCAGCAAGAAGCAGGCTCTCATCGCATCCTCTCGTTGAAGAAACAGGGTCTGTGCGATTTCGATTCTAACTGCTGAACACCCTGCCTGCTGGTGGCTACAATGAATCGCGAAGCGGCGGGCCACGGGAACCCCCCTCCAAACGCTATCGAATCACCCTTTCTCACAGACACCCAGAACCATTACCAAAAACGGGAGCCGACCGGGATGAGGACTCGCCTGATTGCAATCGCGGCATTCACACTAAGTTATGCGGCCACGGCTGA
>JAGQOS010000214.1 GCA_020427265.1 Planctomycetales bacterium | reverse complement strand
GCTTTCGCGCGCTGCTTGCGAGATAATGACCGGAGCGACGACGTGGAGAAACGCCGAATTGTCATAGTTGACTCCTAGCTATCAAAATTGCCTCGCGCATGCCGACAACGAGTCTGTGAATAGACTCATCGAGGCCGGTTCTTGTTCCCAACATGCTCCCTCTCACTCTGTCCCAAGAGCTGACAAGGGGTATTTAGGGGAGGTAGATAAAATGCGCTGCCTGTAAAAACGGGTTATCTTCGGTTGAAAATTCAAGTGTCGATTATAGGTCGGGCAAGATCGAATGCAACGATTTTGCCCGATATACGGGTTATACGCCCGCTGCCATCGGCGTGGCAAAGCGTGGCCCAAACGCTCATTGGCCCCCTCAGAAGTGCCGTTCCCTGAGCCGCCGATTGCCTCATCGAGACAGTGAGCCCTACTTTTCGCCCAAATTGTTGAGGTTTCGGGGCGGGCCGCGCCTCAGCGCGGGCCTGTGCCGGACACGATGGCAACGGCGGAAGAAGGCACCTGGCCGAGCGTCAGATGAGTTGGTTCGAATGCCGTCAGTTACGCTTGCGAGAAGTTCGCCGGGCAGCCTGGACCGCAGAGGACGCCTCCCATGATCTCGAAGCATCCACAAAAAAAGCCACCAGCAAGATTTGCAGGTGGCCTTTTGTCCGTGCTCGCCAAAGAACGGAGTGGACTCAGTTGTGCGATTGTTTCAGGTGAGCGATCTAGAAGAGCAAGATCACGTCGACCGCGCCGGTGACCAGGTCGTCGCTGTTGCCATCGTCGAACGGCAAGTTGCTGTTGGCATCGGGTTCGAACCAGTCGAAACGCAGTTCGGGCCGTACGATCAGATTTCCGTTGGGCGACCAGTTCAATCCCGCCGTCAATCCGAAGAAGTCGCCTGTAAAGCCGCCGCCTGATGTCGGGTTCGAGTTTGGTGTCAAGCGGTCGCCGACCGCGGCGACACGCGTGCCGTCGTCGTCGCGGAACCACTCCATGCGCACGCCAGCGGTCAGGCAGCAATTGACTTTGTAGTAGATGTACTGCGCTACGCCGTACCATTCGGCGTCTTGCGTGGCGCTGACACCACGATCTTGAAAGCCGCGATCGTGCTGTGTAACCACCGACCAACGCTCGTTGATTTGCTTGGAAATGACGGCGCTATAGAACGTGCGATCGTCGTTACGTAGTCCGTCGGAGGTTGGTTCTTGGCCGGCCGTTCCCGAAAAACCAATCGCCCATCCGTTGTCGCTCTGCCACGATACGCCAGCCAAGGTCGAAATCCGATCGTAGTCGTCATCTTCCCAGTTGTCCCAACCACGATCCACGCCACCCATGAACTTCAGGTTTTCTGTTACGTCGTAAGTGGCCAGCATTCCGGTATGGGTGAAAGGCTCGCCGTATTGCATGGTGTAGGCGTGCGAATAAAAGAAGTTGTCGGGCGATGTAACTACTTCATAACCCACGATCGTATAGAAATGCCCGAACTTGACCGACAGATTGTTCAGCGCCACTTCGGCATAAGCCTGCGGAAGCGCGATGCCGTAGAACCGTTGGCCATTCCAGTGCGGCGATAAATCTCGGCGTTTCTCCAGGCCTCGGGCCTCGGTGAAACGCGCGTCGGAGCCGTACATGAAGTCGACGCGCCCGCCGATAGCCCAGCCGCAACCGTCGGTAACCGCATTCTTGGCGAACGTGACATAGGCCTGATTCAGTTGGTATTCCTCTTCACGGTCGTTGAAGCTGACGACACCATTGAAATTGGAGGCAGGCCCTTCGTCGCTTGTCGTAATGCCTTGGCTGACCCAACCATGGGCCTCCCAATCGCAGCGATTCCAGTGTTGGAATAAACGCCACGTCTCTTCCTGGCAACAGTCGAGATCGCCGTACTGACACCGCAAACAGGGGCGGTCGCAGCGAGGTTGGCTGCAATTTGGTTCGTTGCACACGCTGTCGCACGCCGCATCACACGATGGTCGCTGACGGCGCCGGTTGGATCGGCTCGAGACGCATTCTTCGCAGTCGTAGGGCACAGCGTGATCATCGTGATACACGCCCGGGCTGGGTGCTACCGGAGCATCGGCAGAGCTGCGCACGCGCTCTTCACCCGCGCTAGGGTCGTCGACAAACGGGTCCGGAGCAATCTCTTCCTGAGCGCGGCTCGCCGTCGAGTAGAATTCGCCTCCCGGCGGACGCGGCCGAAAGTCGTCGTCGACGTTGTAGTCCGCACCCTGGGCAATCTGCTCTGGATTGGTGTATCCAATTGCCGCAGCGACACCGGCGCAAGCCATCAACAAAATGAGAGAGAAACGGCGCGGGTTCGTGGCCATGAATGCTGTCTCCTTGCTAGCAGCAAGTCAAAATGCGAAAGGCGCGTCGCCGCGAAACGATGCGTCGCCAGGGTCAACTCTTCGAGTAGCGCCCGAAGCAACGACACTCGCTCTCCAATCAACGACACCGGGTGAACGCGAGGATGCAAAACCCTCACGACCAAAATCTCTTTGCCGAGCCGCGGAACGCGACCAGTCAGTACAACTATTCGGAACTGAGTAAGCGCCAAATTCAGAGTTACACGCGCGGCGGGAATAACCGCGAAAACCGACATTCCCACAGCAACCGTTAAACTCTCGCCAGCCTTCGCCGCTTCGCTCGCGGGCGGGCGGCAACACTCGCCGCAACGACGCCATAACTCGCTATACCACAATCACTTACACCACACATAATCACTTACACCACACATTTGGCGCGCGGCCTGGCCAAGGGCTATCGTAAGTCCATGAAAACTCACATCAATATCCTCGCTCAGTTCCTGCTCGGTGTTGTTCTTGCACCCATGTTTGCGACGCTAGCCATTGGCGCCGAACGGCCGAACATTCTCTTCTTGCTCACCGACGACCAGGCGTCGTGGGCCATTGGCCGCGCCGATCCGCTGGGGCAAGCGATCACGCCGAATATGGACCGTCTCGCCCAGCGCGGAGCTTATTTGCCGAACGCCTATACAGTCACTCCGGTCTGCTCGCCGAGCCGGGCGTCGACGATGACGAGCCGATACGGCAGCGAGTTGCGGATTACCGATTGGCTGCATCCCAGCAGCGAAGCGAAGCGCGGGCTCGACCATCAATTCCCGGTCTGGCCCCGGTTACTACAGCAAGCCGGGTATCGTACCGGACTGGTCGGCAAGTGGCACCTTGGCTTGCCCGACGAGTACCACCCCACGACCTTCGGGTTCGATTATTTCATGGGGCATCGTCACGGCGGCTTCAAGACGGTCGAACCCGACTTGGAGAAGAACGGCGAATATCAAAAATTCCGCGGGCTAACTGCAGATATTCTCGCCGATCACGCGATCGAGTTTCTGCGCAACTCGCAATCAGCCAACGAGGATCAACCGTTTCTGCTCTGTTGGCACACGCGCGCTCCTCATACCACCTGGTTGCCCGTCGCGGAAGAAGACTGGGCTCCTTACCAAGATCTCGATCCGAAGCTTCCGCATCCCAATTATCCCAATCTGCAAGTGGACCGTGCGAAACGAATGACGCGCGAATACCTGGCCTCGGTCCGGTCGGTCGATCGCAATTTGGGGCGCGTGCTGGCGACGCTCGATGAACTCAATCTCACCGATAAGACCGTGGTCATATTCTCTTCCGACCATGGTTACAACATGGGTCACAATGGCATCTGGCACAAAGGCAACGGCCACTGGCTCGTCAATCCACCGCCGCCAGCTACGGACAATATTCCCAAAGGCCAACGGCCGAACATGTACGACACGTCGATCAAAGTGCCGACGATTGTCGTTTGGCCCGGCGTAGTCGAACGCGGCTCGACAGTCGCGCAAACGGTATCGAATCTCGACTGGTTTCCAACAATCTGCTCGATTGCCGGCGTTTCGATCAGCGACGACACGCTGGTGCGCGGCCGCGATTTTTCTCCGCTGTTGCGAGGCAAAAAGCCGACCGACTGGAACAACGACTACTACGGCGAATACTCGACGAAGCATCAATCGCACACACAAATGCGCATGTTCAGCGACGGCAAACACAAACTGATTCGAGACTTCCTCAATCCAAATCGCGATGAATTGTACGACCTCGTCGCCGACCCCGGCGAAACGACGAATCGCATTGCCGATTCTCAGTACGACGCCATCGAGCGCCGCCTGCACGCAGAAATCGTCAATCGCATGCGTGCGAACAGCGATCCGGTCCTGGCGACGATCGAGCCGAATGCCAACTAGAATTGGCGCAGGCCGCGGGCACCGACAATGCGATTAGGGCGTCTTCGGTGCCTGGGGCCATGGCGTTTCGCCCGGCGCCCATTCCTTCGGCTGGGTTTCGCGCACCTTTTCAACCGCTTCAACCAGCCACGGCGGCGGATCCTTGTTTTCCGCCTGTCCATAAATGTATGGCAAGGGTGGGTCCATCAGCAGCGGCTTATCGCCCAGCGACGGTCGTTCCTGCGCAACGGCCGCTAAACGCGCCTTCAACCGGCGCGCCACATCGGGATGTTCGGCGGCAATGTCTGTCGTTTCTCCTGGATCGTTACGGATATCGAACAGAAGATCGCCCATGAGCTTGTAATCCCCGTGCCGGACGGTTGGCAAACGCACGCTCCCTTCAACTTCGAAGATGATCTCCTGCCGCGGGCTTGGCTTGCCGGCAAAAAGCATTTCGGTCATGTCGAGCCCATCGACAGGAAACTCTTGCTCATGCTCGCCGCCTGCCAAGGTGATGAAGGTCGTGTACCAATCGGCCACAAACATCATGCCGTCGTTTGCAGCGCCGGCGCGCGTATTCCCCGGCCAGCGAACAAGGCACGGTTGTCGAACACCGCCTTCGAACGTGGTGTTCTTATTGCCGCGAAACGGCTTGCTCATCGACTCGAGCACGGGGCCATTATCGTTTGTAAAAACGAGTAACGTGTTCTCGGCAAAGCCGTGTTGTTCGAGCGACTCGACGATTCGCCCGACCGCGTCGTCGAGGCACTTGAGCATCGCGTCTCGTACGTCAAGGCCGGCATAGCGAGGCGGGGCATTCAGCGGACCATGCACAGCATTGAATGGCACGTAGAGAAAAAACGGTCGCTCTTTCGCTTGACTCGCAATCACTCGCTCGGCTTCCGCCGCGAACAAGTCGGTGGAATAGCCTTCCTCGCGCAGCGGCTTCTGATTACGGTGCCAGTCGTACACAGCGAATCGTGCCGGCGCATTATGTACGATCGTCTTCGTGAAATAATCGATACCCCAAGCGTAGTGCCCGTACTGATGCGCGAAGCCCTGCCCCATTGGCAAATGTTCGGGCAGCCATTCGCCGCAGTGCCATTTGCCAACGATCGCCGTGTAATAACCCGCATCGCGCAGTGCTTCGGCGATCGTGCGTTCGCGGGTATCGAGCGCATGAATGCGGCGAGTCGGTTCGCCACGTTCGTTGTGCGCGAGCGTCAGCCCCAGCTTCGCCAGGTAGCTGGGCTTGCCAAAGTCTTCCGTCCGCCAATCCATCCAGGTGCGAAAAGCATAGCGCCCGGTCAACAACGCAGCGCGCGTCGGCGAGCAAACCGAATGCGTGTAGAACTGCGACAGCCGCAAACTCTCGCCCGCGAGCCGATCGAGGTGAGGCGTCAGGTCCGGATTGCCCCCGTTAAAACCCGGTTGCGCCCAACCCATGTCGTCGGCCAACAGAAACACAATATTCGGTCGGCTTCCGGCCGGGCTCGTAGCGACGGCCCGATCTGTCGCCACGCTCAGCACAGCGATTCCCAAACACCCCGCGCCGAGCACCCGACGAACAACGCTCAAGCCTCGTGATTTCAAGTTCATGTCCCTTACTCGTCTCCACGTGTTATGGTCACTTCCGAGTCGGAAAGCCGTCGGAAGCAAACACGTTCTAAGCCGGTTGCATCATCGTTGCAAACGATTCGCGCCTTGCGGCACGCCTCGCCGCCTCCAACCAATAAAGCTTTTACGCATAAGCAGATTTTGATATGTTAAGCACGTGCCGCCCCTGTCACAACTTTTTGGGGAAAAATCACATGCTCACGTTGCAGGCAAACCGTTCGACGTGCGACTGCGAGTGTGTCTCGCGTCGCGAACTGCTGCGGGTTGGCAGCCTTGGCTTAGGCGCGATCACGCTGCCGGCACTGTTGCAAGCGAGTTCCCAGGGCAGCAGCGCTGCCAGTTTCGTACGTGGCAAATCGGTCGTGTTTCTCTATTTGCGCGGCGGTCCCACTCAATATGAAACGTGGGACCCGAAGATGAACGCCCCCAGCGGCATTCGCGCCATGTATGGCGAAACGAAAACCTCGCTCCCCGGGGTCACGTTCGGGAAACATTTTTTGCAAATGGCTGCGATGGCCGACCAACTCGCCGTCGTCCGTTCCTTTCGTGTGGGCAGCGGTGGCCACGGGCCGGGACGGCAATTGATCACGAGCGGGGGCAACCCGGCCAAAGCGGCCATGGGTGCGCTTTATGCCGGCTTGGCCGGTTCGAACCATCCGCTTTCTGGACTGCCGACCAATGCCGTCGTCACACCGCGCGCCGCCGGGCCGCAATACGAGTCGCTTCGCAACGAGACCGACGAAATCTTGGCCGTTGGCGAACTAGCAGCCGAATGCGCGGCTTTCGACTTGGGCGCCGGTGCCGGCGCGAGCAAAGCGGGAAAGAAGCCAAGAGGCGGCTTGATCCACGACATGCGACTCAACCTGGCCAGCGACCGGTTCGATGATCGGCGCGCTCTATTGCAGCAGATCAGCGCACTTCGCCGCCAGGCGGATCGCCCCGGGGCGCTCGCCGGCTACGATCGTTTCCAACAGCAGGCATTCGACGTGCTACTGGGCGGCGCAACCGACGCTTTCGACCTGTCGAAGGAAGATCCGCGCGTCGTAGCCGAGTACGATACCGGCCGATTTGCCGCCCCGGCCAGCTTGCGTAAGAAAAAGTCGAACAATGCCAAAACGATCCCTTCGCTTTCTCCAATTGCACTAGGCAAGCAGTTGCTGTTGGCGCGCCGGTTGTGCGAAGCAGGCTGCGGTTTTGTAACCGTGACCAGTTCAGGCTGGGACATGCACGGCAATGCTTTTGGCATCGACGACGGCATGGCTTGTCTCGGGCCCGCCGTGGATCATGCGGTCGCGGCTTTTCTGAGGGATCTGGCGCGACGGGGGTTGAGCGAGCAAATTTTGCTGGTCATCACCGGTGAGATGGGCCGGACACCGAAAATCAACGCCAAGGCGGGGCGCGACCATTGGGCCAATCTGTGTCCCTTGGTGCTCGCCGGCGGCGGGCTCAAGATGGGCCAAGTCATCGGAGCGTCAGACAAAACAGGTGGGTCGCCCAATACGGAACCCTACGGCGTCGACCACTTACTGGCGACGATCATGCACACGCTGTTCGACGTTTCGCAACTGCGCCTTGCCCGTGGCTTGCCCACAAACCTGGTCCGTACGATCGAACGCAGCCAGCCGATTAAGGAGTTGGTTGCCTAAACGGCGAAAACAATCGGCGCGTTATTTCTTTCTCACGTTCGTCGCCAATTTTCCTCCCGCGGGCTGCTTGATACGCCCCCAGCACAGCAGAAGCAACGCTCGTTGACCCAAGCAGCTCGACAACGCAGCGCTACAGACAAGCAACAAACTACACGTCTCAAAAAATGAGGCTGCAGGGGCTCGAACCCTGGACCTACGGATTAAAAGGACTCCCTGCCACTCCAGCCCCAACGCTATTCAGCGTAGTCCTTTACGCACTTAATCGCAAGCCGACCAACGAGATAAGTCGCCTCTCGACTTCGGGGATTTCGGCGGATTTCGGATCGCCGCATGGACGGAAACGAGTCCCTTCTTGTTAATTCACAGATGCGCCACGTTTGTGTCAAGCACTATGGCACTTGCTAGCATGGAAACTCAATGCGTAAGATGGGGGGCATTCGCGGCATACTTTCTGTAATCCGCACTTT
>JAGQOS010000213.1 GCA_020427265.1 Planctomycetales bacterium | reverse complement strand
GAAGGTGATCGCGAATTGCCGGCTCTTGAGCGCCTGGCGTGTTTCTTTGACGAGAATCGGATTGAGCCGATCTCCCCAACGGCTAAGGCGTTCGTCGAGCGTGTGCCAGAAACGACCTTCCGGCGCGACAACTTCCGCTTCGACATAAGCTGCCGCGTCGCTCATTGCACCTGCCCTTTTGTGACATGCAGAAAGATCTCTTCGAGCGTTTTCTGATGCGTGCGGAACTCGGCCACCTCGAAATCTGCCTCAATCATCGCGCGCAGCAAAGCCGCTTCCGATTTCTGATCACCTTGATGCGTAAATTCGAATCGCAGGCCGTCTCGCCGAACGTCGGTCAGATCGTCGCGCGCCGCCAGCCATTGGCCCAGTTCGTCGCCGCGGGACAGGATCTGCGCTACGACTCGGCTGTGCGGTTGCGCTTGCTTGCGAATCTCGTCGACCAGGCCCACCGTTACCAGTTCACCCCGCTCGATAATACCGACCAGGTCGCACATCTCGGCTAGCTCGGTAAGGATGTGCGAACTGATCAGCACGGTCTTGCCGTCGCCTGCTAGAGCGCGGATCATTTCGCGCAGTTCAATCCTCGCTCGCGGATCGAGCCCGGCGGCCGGTTCATCGAGCACGAGTACGGGTGGATCGTGGATCAGGGCGCGGCCGAGGCACAATCGTTGTTTCATCCCTTTGGAAAGGCCGTCGATCGGCTTTTGCGACAATTGCCACAGTCCGGTGAATTCCATGACTCGGCTGACGGCGCGCTGCTTTTCCCTGCCGGCCATGGCGTAGGCTCGGGCGTAAAAATCGAGATACTCCCACACGTTCATGTTGGCGTAAACGCCGAAATAGTCGGGCATAAAGCCCAGCCGAAACCGCACCCGGTCGGGATCATCGATGACCGAGAAGCCGTCAACAAACGCATCACCGGCTGTGGGAACATCGAGCGTGGCTAGAATCCGCATGCTGGTTGTTTTGCCTGCACCATTGGGGCCGATGTAGCCGAACACCTGCCCCGCCTCGACCGCGAACGAAACGTTGTTCACTGCCTTCGTGGCGCCGAAGTAGCGATGCAGATCGCGAAGCTCGATCATTGGATGGCTGCTTTGAATCATCGACTCGCTACCAACGCCCCTGAACGACGTGAAAGCTCGACTCTTCCGCGCCGTCGATGCCAAGCTCCACTTCCGGCGAAGCGGCGACGATCGCGACATAGCTTCTCGGTTCGAGTTGTGCCGCCTGCGGCGCCCCCGGTTTACAAATGGCCTGCAATGTACTCTCCAGCATGCCACCTTCGAACTCGCAGGCCCAACCTACCTGATTGGTTTGATACGCGCCGTAGTTGGGCGCTGAGACTTGCGCCGGCGCGCGCGGCGTGGCGGCTTCGAATCGCTGGGCAAGCATGCTAAGCGCCCCGAGCGGTGCAGCCTCTTGCAAAGGAAATTTGGCGTTGTGGTCGATTGCTTCGGCCACGAAGTAATTTCCATCGCGATCGCGCAGCACGAGCAAACCGATCGGCACCCCAAGTCGATTGTGCGCCTGACGGGGAGCGGCAGGGTAGTCGAACGAAATTTCGGCCTGGCTCGCGCGGGAACGCGCCGTTACATACTGCGTGGGTGTACGCGCTGCAAGCCAGCCATAGCTCATTCGCTGGTGGTCGGTCCACTGTAGATCGCGTATCCATTCCCGACCTCGTCCCCAAACAGCAAATCCGCGCGATTGCGAGGGAAAGGGAAACACGGCGACATCTGCTGGAAACGCAAGACCGTCGCCCGGTGATAGACTGCAGTAATACGACAGCCACGCCCAACATACCGCCTTATCGTTACGCTGATCGAGCAGCGTGTAACTGCGCACGCGCACGCGCGAGGAAAGGCCGTCGGACGCGATGGCGTAGCCGATCAGCAACAGCGTGGCGACTGCCGCGCTGGCGGGCACCGTGAGCAGCAGCAAGTAGAGCCGGCCGCGACGGCGCAGAAAAAAGTAATTAACCGGACCGATGACCACGGCAAATCCGGTGATCAAGATGCAAAACATTGTGACCGGTGGCAAACCGACGCCCGGAATGAGATGCCACCAGAACGCTTCACTTCCTGCGGCGGCCGTAAAACCAAGACGCTTTTGCCAGGTAAAACGTTCGTTGTTCGGATCCGTGCCCGGTTGCGAATTGACGTAGAATTCTTCGTCGGCTTGTGCTATCCCGCCAAGTTCGAATAGATAAACGTAACCCAGTCCGTGTTGGCGCCACAGGTATTGCGAGTCGGTCAGCGCGTCGCTAACCGCCGAATCAGCGAGTTGCTGAGCGGCCTGCTGCATGGCGGCAATCTGCGCGTTGGCGCCCGGCACGAGCCCAATGGCATTCTGCCAGGTTTGGTTGGAAGGGTCGAATATCGGCACTTCGATTCCCGACTGCGAGAGCCGCCAAGGCGGCGCGCCGTCTGTGGAGGTTGAACTCTCGCGGCCCAGAGCCGCATCCAATTGCCTGATCCATGTAGCATCGCCGCCTGGAGCTTCGAACGCCAGGTTGCCGCCCGTAGCGGTCCAATCGAGCAAGGCCGGCCACGCAGGCGACGCAACGAGGCCCGCAAACTCGGCCTGGGAAACATAGACCAGATCGAGCCCCGAGTAGTCGATCCAACGCGAGGACAGATTCGACGTCGGGCGATTCACCACGTTGGTTTGACCGGCAAACAGGTTGGCCAATGTCGTCGTTGCCGGGTTGCCGTTCGCGGCAATGTTCGCCGCTTGGGCCTGCACCACGTTAGCCGCCAGCAGACCTCCGCCGAGCGCCGCAAAACTAGCAGCAGACTGATTTCCCGAGCCGACAATCAGCGTACTCACCGGCCCGACGCCTACCTGGCCCCCGAATGCGCCGACAGGAACCGACGTGGACGAGAGTTCTTTGACCGGCCAGCCATTCACCAACACGCTCGACGTGACATGATTCCAATCACCAAACCAGGGAGTGGAAATGATCGTCTGCGCCGACGTTGCGCCCGCCGGCAACAGGAGATCTTGCTCCACACGCACACCGCCGCCGCTCCCCCACCAGCTTCGACACTCGAGTTCGATAGTTAACTCACGTTCCAAGGGGCTGGGTTTTGCGGCAACGACCGAAGCGACGATTGGGCGGTAGCCTTCTGAGGCGACCCACTGGGCATCGAGCGTGAGCCGCAGTCCACTCTTCGGCTTCGTTCCTGGTGGCGGCATGGTAATCTGCCCGCCGACTGCGGCATGGACCTGCTTGCCATCCGGGGCGACGACCACCAAGACCCCGCCGATGCAAACGAGGCGGCCAATCGAGTGTCGCGCAGGCGGCATCATTCTGTCTCTTCTCCCGGCGCTTGCACCTTCACGTGGGTCGCGGGAGTTGGCGCAGCCAGATTGGGCTTTGCTAGCCGCATTTTCGATTGCCCCAACCACAGGAACGGCAAAAACACGATCGCGCCAACTATCAACACGGCCAAACCACCAATCAGGGCTGCCGCAACGCCACCGGCCCAATGTTGGCCGCGCAGCGCCAAATGGACGCACAAAGCGAGGAATGCAGCGCCCCCTGTGAGAGCGAAGATGGCGCGAAGCGAAAAATTCGGAATCAGCATGGCTCGGTCGGCGCTGGGCGGCGTGGACACTCGATGTATCATATCGCGAATGCACTTGACGAAACAAGCTGCCCGGCGCGCTCCCGGAAGCGGCGACACAGATCTTGGGCCGCCGCAGCCCACTGCGGAAATTGAAATGTAAATCCGGACTGAATCAAGCGAGTCGGTACAACGCGGCGGCTTTTGAGGATGAGTTCCGATTCGGTACGTAGGAGCAGGGCGCCAAGTTCCACCATGGGGCGCGACGCCGGCATGCCGATTCTTGCCCCCCAAGCCTGCCGCAGCGCGCGCATGAATTCGCGATTGGGCAACGGCGTCGGCGACGTCAAATTCACCGGCCCCGCTAATGCATCGTTTTCGACGAGCCAATCGACGGCTCTTACGAAGTCGACGTCGTGAATCCAAGAGACGAACTGTCTCCCACCGCCTTGCCAGCCGCCAAGTCGCCAGCGAACCAGGCGCAAGAGCACGTCGAAAACTCCGCCGGGGTCGGGGCTCATTGTCATCGCCGACCGCATCAACACTATGCGTGTTCGTGGGGTTTCGGCCTGCAACGCGGCGTTCTCCCAGTCGCGGGCGACACGCTGGCTGAAGGTCCATGCGGCAGGGCCGGCTTGTGAACTTCGCCGTGCCAAGTCAGTTGACTCGTTGTTTGCAGCACCAAGCGTGTGCGGGTAGATCGTGGCGGTCGAAGCTTGCAGCCATACACGCGGAGGCCGAGCCGATGTGGCAATGGCTCGGCCAACGGCTTCGGTCGTCGCCACACGCGAATGGAGGATTTCCAGACGATTCTGCGCGTGGTAACGGCAATTGACGCTGCGACCAGCCAAGTTAATGACGACGTCGGCTCCGTCGAACTCTTCTCGCCATGGTCCGTCCGAGGCCGGATCCCAGATCACCGTGCACCAGGACGATTTTTTTGGAAAACGACTGAGCACCACCACCTGGTCTCCGCGGCTGTGGTAGTGGCGCGCCAGTAGGGCGCCAATCTGTCCCGATCCTCCCGGAATAACGACTTTCATCCGGTTCTCCTTCCAACTGAAACTGCGTGCCTTGAAATTACTTGGAAAAGCTTGGCACTTCGCCTTAACCGGGTCCAACCACGAACCTTAACCAACGCCGGCCTGACGGGCCCGGAGATCGGATGAAAGATCCGGATTCGCAAGGCCGGGAAAGCGGTCACGGCCAGCCGTGAGGCGGTGTTCCGGCCGAGGTTTCGAGAATTGGCCGCCAAGAGCGGCAGTGGGGTGACAAATTGCCGAGGAATTGTCGGTTTTACGCCTGCCAATGCTTGTTAAGGCGTCATTGCCAAATCCCGAGGCAGGCAGTAGTCTAATGGGTTTGAAAATCACACGCGGATTGTGCGTAAGATGATTGCCGAATCAGCGGAAAACCAGCGAATTGTCATTACCGGTGTGGGGTTGACCTCCCCCAACGGCGACTCGCTCTCGGCGCTGCGCGAAAATCTGCTGGCCGGACGGAGTGGCGTTTCGAAATATTCGATTCGCTACGTGGGCGACACCCTGGCCGGTATCTGTGAATTCGATGAGCTGAAATACCAGAAACGCAAGGAGGTCCGTCGCGGTACGCGGGCCGGCAGCATTTCGGTATTTTGCGCCAACGAGGCGATCGGCGATTCGGGCATCGACTGGGAGAACACCGACAAGTCACGCGTGGGCATCTATCTTGGCGTGACCGAACACGGCAACGTCGAGACGGAAAACGAAGTCTACGCGCTCAAAGGCTACGACTACGACACGTCGTTCTGGTCGCATCACCATAACCCGCGAACCGTGGCCAACAATCCGGCAGGTGAGGTTTCTCTGAACCTGGGCATTACCGGGCCGCACTACACAATCGGCGCGGCGTGCGCGGCCGGCAATGCCGGCCTGATCCAGGGTTTGCAGATGCTGCTGCTGGGCGACTGCGACGTGGCCCTGGCCGGCGGCGTTTCTGAAAGCATCCATACGTTTGGCATCTTCGCCAGCTTCAAAAGCCAAGGCGCGCTAGCCGCGCACGAAGATCCGACCCGGGCCTCGCGGCCGTTCGATGTCGATCGTAGCGGCATCGTAGTGGCCGAGGGCGGCTGCATCTATGTGCTGGAGCGTTTATCCGACGCCAAACGCCGGGGCGCCAAGATCTATGGCGAGATTGTTGGCTATGCCATGAACAGCGACGCCAGCGACTTTGTACTACCCAATCCAGCGCGCCAAGCCGAATGCATTCGCCTGGCTCTACGACGAGCCGGACTTAAGCCCGAGGAAGTGGATATTGTGAGCACGCACGCCACCGGAACGGCTTCGGGCGACGCGCAGGAGTGCCTGGCGCTCCGCGAAGTGTTTCATGGCTGCGAGCGCACGCGCATCAACAACACGAAGAGCTTTATCGGGCATGCGATGGGCGCCGCAGGCGTGCTCGAGTTGGGCGGCAACTTGCCCTCGTTCGAAGATCGCATGTGCCACGCGACAATTAACGTCGACCAGCTCGATCCCGAGTGCGAAGTGCCTGGCCTGGTGCTGAACGAAGCCCGCGAATCGGGCTCGGTGAACGTGATCCTCAACAATTCGTTTGGCATGCTTGGCACGAATTCCGTGCTCATCGTCAAGAAATTCTAATTGCCGAGCACGGCATATTGTAAACCGACAACTGAAAACTAGACACTGAATTCCACGGAGAGAACCGCGGCATGAATACGGCCGAGATTCGAGAAGAGATAATTGATATCCTCAGCGACATCGCTCCCGATGAAGACCTATCGGACGTGAAGGACGACGTCGCTTTTCGCGAACAGTTGGAACTCGACAGCATGGATTTCCTCGATATCGTCATGGAGCTGCGCAAACGGCATCGCATCCAGATTCCCGAGGAAGACTACGGCGAGTTGGCAAGCATGCAGTCGACCGTTACCTATCTTGAGCCGTTGATGAAAGACCTGGAACGGGCCTGACCGATTCGTCGCGCCTCAAACCTTCGCAGCCGACCGTGTACGATACGATCATTATTGGCGCTGGCCTCTCGGGGTTAGCCGCGGGAATTCGGTTGGCGCACTACGATCGCCGTGTCTGCATTCTCGAACGACACAACACGATCGGCGGGCTGAATTCGTTCTACCGCCTGCGGTCGCGCGATTTCGACGTCGGCCTGCATGCCGTAACCAATTTCACTCCCAAAGGAGCGCGCAAGGGGCCGCTGGCCCGCGTGCTGCGGCAGCTACGCTTTCGATGGGATGACTTGGCGCTGCGACCGCAGGTTGGCTCCGAGATTGCGTTCCCTGGCAAGCGCCTGCGGTTTACCAACGACTTCGACCTGTTCGAATCGGAAGTGCGGCGAGAATTTCCCGATCAGATCGACAATTTCCAGCAACTCTTGGCCCAGATTCTCGAATACGATGACTTAAATCAAGAGAATTACGAGTTGTCGACCCGGCAAATCCTGAGCCAGACCATTTCCGACCCGCTATTGATCGAAATGATCCTGTGTCCGCTCATGTGGTATGGCAACGCCCGGCAGCGCGACATGGACTTTGGTCAATTTTGCATCATGTTTCGCAGCATTTTTCTCGAAGGTTTTGCGCGGCCCTTCGCCGGCGTGCGACTCATTTTGCGCAATCTGGTGCGGCAATTCCGCTCGCAAGGCGGCGAACTCAAGCTGCGCAGCGGCGTGGCTCGAATCTTACACGAAGACGGCGAGGCGCGCGGCGTTGAACTCGATGACGGAGAGCGGCTGGAAGCCAAGGCAATTCTTTCGTCGGCGGGCTGGCCGGAAACGATGCGTCTGTGCGAACGCGCCGAGGAAGTGCATCCCGACGATGTCGGCCAGCTAAGCTTTACCGAGGCCATCGCGGTACTCAACTGTCAGCCCAAGAAGACCGGCAACGATCGCACAATTGTCTTTTTCAACGACAGCGAGCAGTTCCACTGGGAAAAACCCGACGAGCTGTGCGACGTGCGAACCGGTGTCGTGTGTTCGCCTAACAACTATGCCTACGGACCAGAAGAAGGCGAATTGAGCGACGGCACGATTCGCATCACGGCGCTCGCGAATTTCGATCGCTGGACAAGTCTCGCCGACGAACAATACGAACTGGAAAAACTCCGCTGGTTCGACCGAACGCTGGCCTCGGCCGTTCGCTATGTGCCTGATTTTCGCCATGCAATTATCGATACCGACATGTTTACACCGAAGACAATTCGCCGTTACACTTGGCACGACGGCGGCACGGTATATGGCGCGGCGAAGAAACGGCTCGACGGCGTGACACCGGTGAAGAACCTCTACCTGTGCGGCACCGATCAGGGCTACGTCGGTATTATCGGCGCCATGATGAGCGGCATTACCATG
>JAGQOS010000212.1 GCA_020427265.1 Planctomycetales bacterium | reverse complement strand
CCGGCGGTCCAAAGCGCGCGCGAGGCGGCGCGGCGCACGCAGTGCGCGAACAATCTGAAACAGATGGGGCTCGCCTTCTTGCAGCATGAAGAAGCCTACGAACACTATCCGACCGGCGGTTGGGGCTGGGGCTGGGTCGGCGACCCCGATCGTGGGTTCAACGAACGCCAACCCGGCGGCTGGATTTACAATAGCCTGCCGTATCTGGAACAACAGGCGCTGCACGACATGGGCAAAGACGGTTCGGAATACGGCGATCCGATTACCCAAGCCAAGAAAGATAATCAGGGCGAACGAACGAAAATTCCACTCTCGACCTTTCATTGCCCGTCGCGACGGCGTGCAGTGGCCTATCCCTTCGGTAACCCTGGGCAAACGAAACACGGCGAGATCACAAACTTTACTCACCACGACAATGTTGCGCGATCGGACTACGCGGCCAACGGAGGCGAGAGAGATACGCACCCCGGCAACATGCAGATCTGGCCCGACAATTGTTGGAACGGCGACTGCGGCCCGTCACCCGGCGCGTTCCCAACGAAACAGGAAATCGAAGCCAAGGCGCAAGTCGCTCGCGATTTTGGCTCAAACGGCATCGTCCACGCCCTCAGCACGGTGCGCGTTGCCGACGTGCGCGACGGCACAAGCAACACCTACATGGCGGGTGAAAAGTATTTGAACCCCGATTTTTACACCACCGGCCAAGACTCGGGCGACAACGAGAACATGTACTGCGGCGACAACGGCGACATCGCCCGCTGGACCTATGCCGAACCCTTGCAGGATCAGCAAGGTTTCTCCAGCGCCATTCGCTTTGGCAGCGCCCACCCCGGAGCATGTCAGTTTGTCTTCTGCGATGGCTCGGTGCATACGGTCACGTTCTCCATCGATCTGGTGCTGCATCGACGCCTTGGTAACCGTAGCGATGGGGAAATGGTCGATTTGAGCGACCTATAAACATCGGCGTTGGCAATGACGGCTCTGCTCCGATTTAGAGATTTGCTAGAGCGCATTTCAAACCTCATCAGCCGTAGGGCGCTAGCCCACGGTTCTCGGGAAAAACCGGACGCTAGCGCGTTCCGGCTAAGTTATGAAATATGTTCTAAGTAAAAAACCGCCATGGACGCCACGAGCGCCACGGCGAGCGACGAGAGCCTATTTCCTAACGACAAGCCGCTGCACGGCGAAGGTCGCGCCGGCCAGGGCGCCGCAACGCTTCTCTCGATCCCTACACGGTTTCACGTTGGTCGAGCTGCTGGTCGTGATCGCAATCATCGGTATTTTGGTCGCGCTCTTGCTGCCGGCCGTGCAGGCGGCGCGCGAAGCCGCGCGGCGGACTGAATGTGCGAACAACCTCAAGCAACTCGGCCTGGCGTTGCACAACTATCACGGGGCACATAGCCGCTTTCCACCTGCCGGCATCAATTACGGTTGGTGTCGCAACCCGTCGGTCCACGGCAATTACGGCGACCACGGCATCTTTAACGTCAACGGGCTGCTGTTCCTGCTTCCCTATCTCGAACAACAGAACCTTTACGATCTGTACGACCACAAGGCCTCGGCCTCGAACGTTACCGAAGGTAACACCGGCTGCTGCGCCCCGGTGGATAGCGCCGGAACGGGCACGTTGGCCGGCGACGCCATTGCGAGCGGCAATGCCGAGGTCGTATCCAAAGCGGTGGCCGCCTTTCGTTGCCCCAGTGATACGGGAACGCCGACGCTGCCGAAGACCGGTGTCTACAGCATTGGTTATCACAGCGGTTCGAGCCGCGAAGGCGTGAAGACGAACTACGACTTTTGCGTGTACAGCGGCAGCTACGAGTGCACCCATTGGGCGCGTTTCGCTCAGAACCGTCGCTATGCGTTTGGCGAAAACAGCACGACAACGATCGGCATGATCCGCGACGGCACATCGAACACGCTGGCGATGGTCGAAACGCTGGTCGACACGTACAATGGCCGTACGGCTGCCTGGGGCTATCGCGGTTGGGTCATGACCGGAGTCGATCCGTATGTGCGCGGAATCAATCGCTGGATCTGGAGCCCCGGTTTTCCACCTGTTCCCACTGTGGGCCGGCTGGGTGGCTGGGCGCACGCCGGCAGCCTGCACCCGGGCGGCTGTCAGGCTTTACTGGCGGACGGCTCGGTGCATTTTTTGGAAGAGACGACCGACACGCGCATCTTGCTGCGGCTCTGCGCCATGGCCGATGGCGAAGTGGTCGCCCTTCCGTAACTCGTTGACAGGAATTGTGGTTCGCCGCGCGTAGAGAACTTCGACCATGAAAGCGCCAACTCCAACCTGGTTCGCATCCATCTTGTGCCTGACGATTGCCTGCCTGTCGATTGGCTGCGCGCCAGGTCTTCCCGCCGGGCATGTGGCCGTTACGGGAACCGTCACACGCAACGGTGCTCCGCTCGGCAATGCGACAGTCGTCTTCACTCCCGAAGGCGAAACGGCGGGTCGCGGCGGCGGCGCACGCACCGATGCCGCGGGCCAGTACATCCTTGTCGATCAAAGCGGCAATCCGGGCGTTTTGCCGGGCGTGTACCGCGTGACGATTTCAAAGCTGGTCGGCGCCGATGGCGAAGACTTTGACAGCCAACAGATGGGCCCCATGGATGCGAACGCGCGCGAGTCGTTGCCTGCGCGGTACAGCGATTTCACCAACACCGAACTGCGTGCCGACGTGTCGGGAACCGTCAACGAACACCATTTCGCCTTGACTGTCGAGTAATCGAGTGCGACCAGGTCCTGCTATGACCCTGCTCTATTACGATCCGCTCTTTCTCGAACACGATACCGGAGCGCATCCCGAAACGGCGCGGCGGCTGCCGCCGGTCGTTGAGAAGCTGGCCGACACGGGGCTCGCGGCCCGCTGCGCGCGGCGCGATTGGAAACCCGTTTCACTCGAGCGCATCGCTCGCGTGCACGACAAAGATTACGTCGCACGATTGCTGCAATTCGCCCAGAGCGGCGGTGGACGCATCGAGACCGATACCGAAGTTTCGCCGCGTTCCTACGAAGTTGCCCGGCACGCCGCCGGCGCGATCTGCGATGCGGTCGAACAAGTGGTCGGCGGCCATGCGTCGCAGGCGCTATGCCTGGTTCGTCCGCCAGGACATCATGCCCTGAGCGCCGGCCCCATGGGTTTCTGCCTGTTCAACAATGTGGCGATCGCCGCCCGCTTGGCGACAGGCGAGTTGGATCTCGATCGGGTGCTGATTGTCGATTGGGATGTGCATCACGGCAACGGCACCCAGGCCAGCTTTTGGCGCGATTCGCAAGTCGGTTTCCTCTCGATCCATCGCTGGCCCTTTTATCCCGGCACCGGCGACGCCAATGAAACCGGCAGCGGCCCGGGACTGGGCACGATCTGCAATTTGCCGGTTGAATTCGGCACGACGCGGGGCGACTACCTGTCGCGATTCGAGCAGGAATTAACTCGCCTGGCCGACAAGCTTCGCCCACAACTCGTGTTGCTGAGCGCGGGGTTCGACAGCCATCGGCTCGACCCGATCGGGTCGCTCGGCTTGGAAACCGAAGACTTCGCCGCGCTGACCAAGGTTGTGCAAAGCGTGGCGGCTGCGCATGCCGGCGGCCGGCTCGTTAGCGTGCTCGAAGGCGGCTACAACCCAACCATTCTGGCCGACTCCGTCGCCGAACATCTGAAAACGCTGCTAGACGACGCGTAGCCGATGCGCGATACTAGCAGGCCCATGGCGCCGCGCCACGCAAGCGTTCGCATGTTCAGCGGGTGCTTCGTCAGGCGACCATGCCCTCGACCAAACCGGCACGCCATTCCATTTCCTCTGCAACTCGAACAAGGCCCTGTCTCATGTCTGTAACCTGGCAAGGTGTATTTCCCGCCGCCACGACGCAATTCGCCGCCGACCAGTCGCTCGATCTGCCGGCCACGATGAAACACATCGAAGCGATGATCGAAGCCGGCATCCACGGCATCATCATGCTTGGCACAGTCGGCGAAAACTGCTCGCTCGAATACCAGGAAAAGCTCGACGTACTGCGCGCGACCGTCGAACAGGTCGCCGGGCGGATTCCGGTTCTTTCAGGTGTCGCCGAATACACAACCCGCCTTGCCTGCCGCTTTGCGGCCGACGCCGAGAAGATTGGCGTCGATGGCCTGATGGTCCTGCCCTGCATGGTCTACAAGTCGGATGCCCGCGAAACGATCGCCCATTACCGCGCCGTGGCCGCGGCTAGCGATCTGCCGATCATGTGCTACAACAATCCCGTATCGTATGGCGTCGATATCACACCCGAGATGTTCGCCGAACTGGCCGACGAGCCCAAGCTCGTGGCGATCAAGGAATCGTCGGAAAACGTCCGCCGCATTACCGACCTGATCAATGTGTGCGGCGATCGCTACCTGCTCTTTTGCGGTGTCGACGACCTGGCGCTCGAAGCCCAACTGCTCGGCGCCATCGGCTGGGTTTCGGGCCTGGTCAATGCCTTTCCGGCCGAAAACCGCATGCTCTGGGACGCCGCGACCGTGGGCGACTACGAAAAAGCGCGCGAGATCTACCGCTGGTACACGCCGCTGCTGCATCTCGATACCGAAGTGAAGCTCGTGCAGTACATTAAGCTGGCCCAGCAGGAATGCGGCTTAGGGAGCGAAACCACACGCGCTCCGCGACTGCCACTCGAGGGCGCCGAGCGCGAACGCATCCTGGGCATCATTCATCACGGGATCGCCAACAGGCCCCAGGCATGATCCGCGTTCTCCCGTCTACCATCGACGTGATCGATTCGCATACCGGCGGCGAGCCGACGCGCGTCGTCGTTGCCGGCGGACCCGATCTCGGCGTCGGCTCGTTGGCCGACAAACGCGAACGCTTTCGCGAGGAATTCGACCATTTACGCTCGGCGATCGTGAATGAACCTCGCGGCAACGACGCGATCGTTGGCGCGCTGATTTGCGAACCGTACGAGCCCGATTGCGTGTGCGGCGTCATTTTTTTTAACAACGTCGGCTGCATCAACATGTGCGTGCATGGCACGATCGGCCTGGCCGTTACACTCGCTCATCTCAGTCGCGTAGAACCGGGGACGCATCGTCTGGATACGCCGGTTGGCGTTGTCGAATTCCAACTCGAAGACGACCACCTGGTGTCGGTCGCCAACGTGCCCAGCTACCGAGCCACGAAGCAGATGGCCCTCGAAGTGGCCGACTACGGCACGCTGCACGGCGATATCGCCTGGGGTGGCAACTGGTTCTTCCTATGCGACGATCACGGCCAACGCATCGAATTCGATAATCTCCCGCGGCTTACCGAATGCGCATGGCGGATCCGCCATGCGCTCGAGCGCGAAGGAATCACCGGCGCCGATGGCGGTGTGATCGACCACATCGAGCTGTTCGGCCCTTATCTCGATCCGTCGGCCGATAGCAAGAACTTCGTCCTGTGCCCCGGCGGCGCGTACGATCGTTCGCCCTGCGGTACGGGAACCAGCGCCAAGGTGGCCTGTTTGCTGGCCGACGGCAAGCTTCAGCCGAACGAGGTGTGGCGGCAGGAAAGCATTGTTGGCAGCATCTTCGAGGCCAGCGGTAGCGTTCAAGGCGACCGCATTTTACCCCGCATTCGCGGCTCGGCCTTCGTCACGGCCGAGGCCAGATTGATTCTCGATTCGTCGGATCCTTTTTGCGCGGGGTTCCGGTCATGAGCGAGAAAACCGCAGCGCTCGTCGTCGGCGGGGGCGTCATTGGCGCGGCCTGCGCCCATTACCTATGCGAAGCCGGGTTGAGCGTGACGGTCGTCGACGCCGCGCACTTCGGCCAAGGCTGTTCGCACGGCAACTGCGGATTCCTTACGCCCAGCCACGCGCTGCCGCTGTGCGTGCCGGGAGCGATCGGCAAAACGCTCGATGCCCTGCTCGACGACGACGCACCGTTTTCGATCAAGCCGCGTTTCGATCCGGCGCTCTGGCGTTGGCTATTCAAGTTCGCCGGCCGCTGCAAACACGATCTGGCGATCGCCGCCGGCCGAGCACGGCTGGCCCTGCTCAACTCGTCGCTCGCGCTCTACAAACAACTGATCGCACGCGAACAGTTCGATTGCGAATTCGAAACGCGCGGACTGCTGTTCGTTTATCAAACCCTGCAAGAGTGGGAAAAGTACGCGCCGACGAACGACATGACACGCGACGAGTTCGATCTGGCGGCCAGTCCGCTCGATCGACAAACGCTGTTGAATCTGGAACCGGCGCTCAAGCCGAGTGTCGCCGGCGCTTGGCACTTCGAGATGGATGCCCACCTGCGACCCGACATGCTCATGACCGCCTGGAGAGCACATTTGGAGAAACAGGGTGTGAGCATCCGCGAACACGTTTCAGTTACCGGCTTGCGCCGCGCTGGCCGTCGCGCGAATGCGGTCGAGACCGACCAGGGCGACATCCAAGCCGATTTGATCGTCGTCGCCACCGGAGCTTGGACACCGAAGTTGCAAGCCCTGCTCGAATGCAAGATTCCCATCCAACCCGGCAAGGGGCTGTCGATTACCATGCCGCGGCCGGCGGTTTGTCCGTCGTATCCCATGTTGTTTCCGGAACACAAGGTGGGGGCAACGCCGTGGAAGTCGGGTTATCGACTCGGCTCAACCATGGAATTCGCCGGCTACGATACTTCAATCGATCCTCGCCGCGTGGAACTGTTGCGCCGCGGAGCCCGCCGTTATTTACGCGAACCGTACTGCGATCCGGTGCTCGAAACCTGGTACGGCTGGCGTCCCATGACCTACGACGGCCTGCCGATCATCGATCGCACACCGGCGATGGACAACGTTTTTCTGGCCGCCGGGCACAGCATGCTGGGCTTGTCGATGGCGCCGGCGACCGGGAAATTGCTGGCGGAAATCGCCCTGGAACGCTCGCCGCACATCGATCGCGAGCCATATCGTGTTTCGCGCTTCGAAACATGATACGATAGAGGGCCCTGCCGAATCCGACCCCGAGGGCCTGCCGATGCGTTCGCTTCTTGTTTTTGCCACGATCGTTTCACTTGGGTCTTCTGCGGGCCTTTGCCTGGCCCAACGCCAGGGCAGGGCCGCGCCGAAGCTCGTGGCCCATTTCCCTTTCGACGAAACCAAACCCGGGCCAGTTGCCGACGCGGCCGGAGGTCAACCAGTCGTGCGGCAAGGTCAGGCGGTTGGCAAAGCGGGCCCGGTGGGCCGCGCCTATCAATTTGCCGGCCGCGGCGATCGTGTTAGCACGGGCAACAAAACGTTGATTCCCGCCGACGACGACTTCACGATCTTGATGTGGATTGCCACCCGGCAAACCGATCAAGGCCATC
Organism: Planctomycetales bacterium; assembly: GCA_020427265.1. Taxonomy (GTDB): domain Bacteria; phylum Planctomycetota; class Planctomycetia; order Pirellulales; family JAGQOS01; genus JAGQOS01. The sequence goes on along the minus strand of JAGQOS010000212.1, from coordinate 680 downwards.
TGCTCAGCAATAACGGCGGCCAACCCAACCGCGCTAATTTGATGGTGTCCGGTGGCCAACTGCGTTGGTTCCATCAAGGCGGAGTCGGCGAAGTTTCCACGAATTTCAACGTGGCCGACGGCCGCTGGCGTCAGGTCGGCGTCACACGTATTGGTCCGGAATACACACTCTGGATTGACGACCGCGCGTATCCGATCGGCAAAAGCAACACGCCGATCAGTCAGGCTCAACCGTGGTCGATCGGCAGCAACGCGCTGGGCAATGGCCATGTGTTCGCAGGTTTGATCGACGACGTGCGCGTGTACCAAGGCGCACTCGGCGCCAAGGAAATTGCCGAATTGGCCGCGGCCGGCAAGCGCGACGCGCCAGGCATTCCCGCGCCGCCCAAGCAAGCGCCCGTTAAGCCGCCGCCGCGCCCGGGCGAGCCAATCCCGCCGGCATTCGATTCCCGAGCGCCGCTCGAGCCGCTCTCGTACAACAATCCTGGCCTCGAAGTCGACCTTGGTGTTGGGCTGTGGGCGTTTCCCTTGCCAATGGATTTCGATCACGATGGCGACTTGGATCTGGTCGTGTCGTGTCCCGACAAACCGTCGAACGGCACGTACTTCTTCGAAAATCCAGGCGGCGGCAAGCTGCCGGTCTTTCGCCCCGGTGTGCGCATCAGCCGTGGAACGCACTTC
>JAGQOS010000211.1 GCA_020427265.1 Planctomycetales bacterium | reverse complement strand
TCGAGCGACTTTTCGGCCTCAATATGATGCTCTGTTGCTGCCGCCAGATAACGCGCCGCGTTACCAAACAACCGGGCAAAGTCGAGTTCATAAGCAGGACCAAACTCGGCATAGTCGCGCAAGAGCCGTGTTTGGCCACCGGCTTCGAACCGCGGACGCTGCCAAATAACGTACCCACCTGCGCCAGTGGAAAGATCGCGACTGGCCAAGCGGAGCGTTACTTCGGCCTGACCGGGTTGAACATCTGGTTCGAAGCGTAACGTCTGCCGCGTAACAAGCTCGGGCGACGCAGCTTCTTGTCGGCCGCTCTCCGAGTGGCGGTAGCTTCCCACGCGCGCGAACTTCCATAGCGCCGCTTGCCACATGGCGATCTCACGGGCAACGTCGCTTGCCTCGGTCGAGTTGCGCCAGCTTGATTGTAGGCGATTGAGCGGGTAGCTGGTTTGCGGCTCGTTGAGCGTTTGCCATAGCTTCCGCAAATACGGGAGCTGCAAATTTTTTTGGCGGGCAATCGCTTCCAGCTCCACACTACTTCCGGCCGACAGCGACTCGCGGGCGGCGAACAGAGCCGCCAGATATCGGTCCACTGGCAGTCGCCCTTCTCCATCGGCGGTGTACCGCGCGTAGAAATCGCGAATTCGGGCCACGCTTTCATCGGTCTGGTCGCGCCGAGTCTGGTGGGGAGAAAATCGGAAGCCGTCGGGCAGCAGCACAGCATGCGACGCGATGCGTTTCGCAGTGTCCATGTACTTCGACATCAGGGTCGGCGACATGGAGAGCGCTTCGGCTGCGTTCGTAAAGCCCTCGCCCGCCGCGCCATCGGCGGGAAACTCGCGAGCCGGCCGCAGATCCACACCCGTTAGATCGCGCACTGTGTTATCGTACTCGGCATGACTCAATCTCCGTAGCGGCCGTCGCCCCGGATCGCCGGCCCGCGCGCGGGCCTCGGCGGCGAGCATCTGCTCTGTCCAGGAAACGAGGCGTTGACGCTCCTCGGCCGTCGGTTGCCGCTCGTCCTTCGGGGGCATCTCTCTAGCTTCGAGTTGTACGGCAACCGCCTGCCACGGTTTCACACGACGCCGCACGTCGTCGAGCGATTGGTATTGTTCGAGATCGAGTTCGCCCTGTTTCTCGCCGGCTGAGTGGCAAGCGAGGCAGTAACGGGCGAGCAACGGCCGTATGTCGTCGCGAAACGTCTTCGTGTCGTTCGGCTGAGCGATGGCAGCGGCGCCATGGATCGCCAGGATGCCAATCCCGACAAGAACCCGACGCATGAGAGATCTCCGCATGAATGGTTACTCGCTCTAATTACTTTTCCGCTTCTGACGCATTGCCTGAACCTTGGCAAGTTCCGCCTTCCTTGCCTCCGGAGGAATCGGCATCGGCGTAACGTCGACATGCGACACCTTTTCGTCAGCGGGAATCGCGCGCAGTCGAAGATTACGATACCAGACCGGGTCGCCGTGATCCTGCAATCGGAGATAAGCGCCACGCGCCGCGAGATCGGCGCCACGTACCCGCAATAGCTCGACCTCTTCCGACCACTTGGGATCGGCATAATCGAAGTCGACGACGCGCTCGCCATTGAGCCAATGCTGGATAAGCGTACCCTGGCATACAATCTGCCCCGTATTCCACTGGCCAACCTCTCGCGTGGCGTCGCGTGCCGGGGCCATGCAAAAGTAGAGCGACGCGGCGCACTGTCGCGGATTCTTGCCGTTGTAATGCCGGGCGTTGTCGAGAATCTGATACTCGTATTGACCGGGGCGGTAGTACACGCCGCTGTTACTTCCTTCGGCCACTTTCCACTCGAAGCGCAGCTCGAAATCGTCGGGCACTTTTTTCACCTTGTAGGTGATGTCGCCACCTTTCTCCTTGCGAGCTATTGCGCCACCAACGACTACCCAGTTACCCTTTTGCTCCCAACCCGATAGGTCTTGACCGTTAAAGAGCAGTTCGAAACCGGCCTGCTTTTCGTGTTCGGTCAGCGCGTTTTCGGCCGCGACCGGGAGTGTGGCTAGGAACAGGAATAGCGAGAAACCTAAACGGGCAAGTCGCTGCATGGTGTACTCTCTTCTATAGGAGGCTTAACAGCAGTTGTTGGGCCGCGTTCAGTTTACTCAGTTCGCTTCTGGCGGAGCAACCAGGCGTAGAAGTCGTCGTTTTCGTAGGTTTCCGTCCAGGCGTCGTGCCCGGCTTCGGGATAGATCGTGAGTTGCGGTTCGCCGCCGGCTTTGCGCACAGCCTCGATCATCTGCTCACTGCGTTCCACGGGAACGGCCCGATCCTTGGCGCCGTGAAATGCCCAGATGGGCAGGTGCGCGATCTGCTTGGCCCAATAGACTTCCCCACCGCCACAGATCGGCGCGATGGCGGCGAAACGGTCCGGCGCATCGGCGGCCAAGCCCCAAGTGCCAAAGCCCCCCATGCTCAATCCGGTCACATACACGCGATCCGGATCGACCTTGTAACGCTTTGCTACATCATCAAGCAGCGCGAGGAGCGTAACCGACTGCCAACGTTGGCCCGAGGGACACTGGGGCGAAACAACGATCATCGGCAATTCCTGGCCGGCCGCGATCAACTTTGGCGGACCGTGGATCTTTACTTTATCGAGATCGTCGCCTCGTTCACCCGATCCGTGTAAGAACAGGAGCAATGGCCATTTTTCATTCGACTCATAATTCTTTGGCAAGGCGAGCAGGTAGTTCAGCGTCACGGCTGACGTCGTTTCCAACCGCTCGGCGTGTTGGCGAGGCGATTCTTCGGCGCGCGCACCGGACGCGAACAGCAGCCCGACCAACCCCCAGATCAAATTCGGCAGAGAACCATTTCTCATCGGCTCATTTCCTTGACAAGGGGCCGGAAATGTCCGTCGCGTTCGCAAAACACACGAACAACCTGGACAGAGGATATTGCGCCCTTATGATACTTCGCCCGCATTGCGTTGGCGAAGAAAAATTACGCGTCGCGCAGGATTTCTTCGGCCGCGTTCTTGCCGCAGGCGCCCATCACGCCGCCACCGGGATGGCTTGCCGCGCCGCAGAGATAGAGCCCGGCGACCGGTGTGCGATGATCGGCCCATCCCGGCACGGGCCGCATGAAGAAGAGCTGGTGCGCCGGCATCGCTCCCTGCATGATGTTGCCGCCGGTCAAGCGATAAGTTCGTTCCAGGTCCAAAGGCGAAAGCACCTGGCGATGCTCGACCGCGGCGGGAACATTGGGCGCAAACTCCGCGAGCTTTTCGATACAGCGATCGCCGAAACTCTCTTTGATGTCGTCCCAGTTCCCTTCGCGCAGCTTATACGGCGCGTACTGCACGAACATCGACATGATGTGCTTGCCCGGCGGCGCGATCGTGTCATCGACGCTAGTCGGGAGTGTGATTTCGAGGATCGGCTCTTCGCTGGGCCTGCCATATTTTGCGTCGTCGTAGGCCCGCTCCAGATATTCGAGCGTAGGTGAAATGTGAATCGTGCCATGATGATGCGAGCCTATACCTTCGCTGGGCAAGCAGGTGAATTGCGGCGGCTCGGAGAGCGCCACATTCACTTTGGCTGAGGCCGACGAGTAATCGATTCGAGCGACCGCCTGGCGGAACGACTGGGGAAGGTCGTCCGGGGCAAGCATTCTCTCAAACGTCCAATGAGCATCGATGCTCGAAGCGACAATGTCAGCTTCGAGCGCCGAGCCATCGACCAGCTCAACACCTTGCGCGCGCCCGTTGCTGGTGGCGATGCGCTTGACCTCGGTTTCGCGCAGGATGGTCACACCCATTTCGCCGCACGCCCTTTCCAGCGCATCGCTCAGGCCGCCCATGCCGCCTTGCACGTAGCCCCAAATTCCGCGCGCGCCACCGGCTTCGCCCATCACGTGATGCAACAGCACATAGGCGCTGCCCGGCGACGAGATCGAGGTAAACGCTCCGATGATCGCATCGGTTGCGAGGGCCGCTTTGAGCACGTCGGTTTCGAACCAGCGATCGAGGATCGGCCGCGCCGCGCCGGTCAGCAGTTCGATCGCCTCGGGCATGTCGTCGCCCAATTGCTGAAACGCCTGGTACATGGACCATATCTTTTTGCCATCGCGCATGCGCTTTGGCAACCCGATCTTACGCCACGATTCGGGCAAGGGGAGCGGGTCGGGAGCGGCCGATTCGAGCACCGGCTCGAGCGCCGCGGCGATCCGTTCCAGCAACGCTTCGTATTTGGGGTAGGCCAAGGCGTCGGCCGTGCTGAATTTAGATATTTCGCGACGGTTCAGCGCCTGATCGGGCCCCATCAGCAAGCTGCGTCCGTCGGGCAGCGGCGTGAATGCCGAGGGATTGCGCGGCAGGATTTTCAGCCCGTAGTGCTTGAGACGCAGCTCCTGGATGATACGGGGCAGGAACAAGCTGATTACGTATGCGGCCGTCGACACTTTGTAGCCGGGCCATAGCTCTTCGGTCGTCGCTGCGCCGCCGAGCACGTGCCGACGTTCGAGCACGCAAACTTTTTTTCCGGCGCGCGCCAAATAGGCGGCGCAAACCAGCCCATTGTGGCCACCGCCGATGACGAGGGCATCGTAACGCTGCGATACTCGCATGCGCAGGATTCCTTTCCTTCAGTAGGTTCTGTTTTCTTCGCGCGCTGGCGATGCCGCGCCCAAGAGACGGTCGCTCGTCCTTTGCCGCTGCATGCATTATGATGATAACGCCTTCGCCACGTGGCAAGGGCACTTCAATGGCGGCCGTGCGATGTCGCGGCGATCGAGACGAGGATGCTATGCAAGAATTCAACCCACAGGCTTATGGCCCTGCGTTCGCCGCGTGGCTGACGGTCGATCGGAACCGAGAGCTAGGCCCCGGCCGCCCCGACGCGAAAGTGGCCAAACAGTTACGCTCGCTCGAGGTCGAACCATTGTTTTCTCCACACATTCCGCGCAACGCCGCCTTGGCACAACTTTGTTTGGGCGGACTCTGGTTACTGTACGACTTTCTCGATGAGTCGCATACGATCAGCCAGGGTGTGGAAACTCGCGACGGCAGTTTCTGGCACGGCATCATGCATCGGCGTGAAGGCGACTTCTCCAATTCGAAGTACTGGTTTCGCCGAGTTGGAGATCATCCCTTGTTCGAGCGCCTGCTCGAGGCGGCACAAGCGCAGGCCGAACAAGCAGGCAGCAAAGTCGCGGAAGAAATTGGCGACTGGAGCGAGTGGGATCCATTTCGATTTATCGATCGTTGCGAAGCCTGCGTGCGCGGCCGCAACGAAGATGAAGCGTTCCTGCGCGCGGTACAACAACTCGAATGGGAACTGCTCTTCGACGACTGCTACCGCCGCGCGATTGCTTGATGCCGACCGCCAACGCTACGACGCGTCGTCCAATTCCTTCAGACGCACGTGGCGGAACTTGACCGGAGACCCGTGGTTCTGCAAAAGCAGATACCCGTGTAGTGGCTTGTTCTTGATCGCGTCGATCGTGGTCTGATCCAGATCTTGCACCGTTTTTCCGTTCACCGTGACTCGGATATGCGGTCCGCGGCAGATGACCTCGACCTCATTCCATTCTCCGGGCGGACGGACGGCGTTTTCGCTGGGAGCGACATAGCGATAGAGCGACATGCTGCTATGCTTGTTCGGCGTCCGGCCCGCGTCGGCAAGAAGCTGCAGTTCGTAACCGGCGGCCGAAGGCCGCGATCCGCCACCCTTATATATTGCGCCGCGAAGCCCGATTCCGCTGTTGCCGCCTTTATCCAACTGATACTCGAGTCGCAACTCAAAATCTCGCAGTTCTCTATCGTAACGAATGAACCCGTACTTCTTGCCGGAGGCGGAGATGACGCCATCGTCGATCGACCAGAGTTCCGTCTGTCGAGCACGATCGGTGTCGTTCGTACCATCGACTTTCCACAGCGAAAAGTCGCCGTTGGCGAACAGATCGACGAATCCATCGGCATCGGCGTTGCTCGGCGATTCGGCAATAGCGACCGAAACGAGCATGGCCAACAGGGCACAGAGCATCGGAAACAGTGGCTTGCTCATAACAACTCGGGCGCGAAGCATGGCGGGAGATCCTGGAGGCGGGAAGCGGACACAACGATTTGTGCCTTATTCTCGCTGGAGTTCAACTCCCTGTCTACTGAATCGTCGGCGAATCGCGCCGCCGACCTACTGGCCGACGGAATCGGGATGCGGCGGTTCTTCGAATGAACTTTGCTGAATCTCCGCCGGATCGGGACGCAATTCGGGATTTTCGTCCAGCGGTTGCGGTGTCGAACGATACGGCTGATTCTGCGTGTATAGGGCTAACCGCGCGGCAAAGGGCTCTTCGGCGCCTGCAGGTGAAAGCTGAATCGCCTTGGTCGCTGCCTTCTGAGCCTGTTCAAATCGGCCAGCGTTGGCAAGCGCCGCCGCAAGCGTGTCGAAATCCTGCGGGTCCTGGCCGCCGCTCAGCTTGATGGCCGTGATCGCCGCTTCGACGGCGCCCTCGGCATCGCGAAATTCTTCTTTCGGACACGTGGCCATCAGCCATGCGGCACTTTGATAGGCGCGCGCCAATTGCGGATCGGTGTCGATGGCTTGCAGGAAGTCGTGAATGGCATATTTGTAGAAACCTAATTGCAGATAAACATCGCCGCGATTCGCCATAGCTTCGGCATTGCCGTTGTCGTATTTAATGGCCAACGTAAAGTCGATCACCGCACGGCGGAATTCGCCCAACTGATGATAAGCGTGGCCACGGCTATTGCGAATTTGAGCATCCTTCGGCGCGAGCTTGAGCGCTTCGTTGTAGTCTTCGATCGCCTGCTTGTACTCACCCGCTTCGTAGCTCAACTCACCGCGATTGAAGTAAGCATTCACAAACTTCGGATTCAATTCGATCGTACGGGCAAACCCAGCAATCGCGTCGTCGCGACGACCAGCCTGAGCCTGGCTCACGGCCAGGTTGTGCACGGCGCGCCAGTTCTCGGTGTTTTCTACAATCGCTAACCGGAACGCCTCGGCAGCCCGCTCGACATGACTCTGCTCGGCGAGCAGTTCGCCGCGCCGATTCAGCGCCCACGAACTCAACTCGCGGGCATACGTCGCGAACTTCTCGCTCAGTTCCGCTTGGCGAGCGGCGGCGCAAAGGTCGATGATATCGGCGTATTCCTGAAGCGTTTCGGCCGTTTGCGCCTTCTCATAGGCGCTGAGCACACTCTGAACGCCGGGTTTAAGTTGGCGTTCGCTCGCGGCCTCGCCGCTTGGCGGCGCGGAAACGTCATCTGTGGCTTCCGGGGAAGAAAGCTCGGCCTGTTGCTCGGCCACGGCTTCTCCGGCGCTTGCCTTTTGAATCGTTGCGGGCGGAGACGGGATGCTTGGCGCCTCGACGTCGGCGCCGATTTCCGTTACGGCCTGCTCGCCCACAACCGGCGCAACTAGCCGCGGCGGGGCTTGCACATCGGGAGTTTCCTCCTGCGCGCGTAAAGCACAAACACTAGTGGCGACAAAAGCGACAGACAGCAGCGTGGAAAGGGACTTTCGCCCGCAAGCATTGGATCGCATCCGTTCGATCTCCATTAAGTAAGTTTCAGTCTGTTGGCGAAATCCGTTCGCCAATGAAGCGTCTCAAAAACGTTTTGGTCTACTTGGCGCGTGGCTCCGTCATTTTCCACGGGTCGAGCGCCTCGTTGAGTTGTTCTTCAGGAAGAATGTTCTGCTCGCGGCATAGCTCGCGAATGGTCTTACCCGATTTGAACGCCTCTTTGGCCAGCGAAGCCGCCTTTTCGTAGCCGATGTAAGGATTCAAACTCGTAACCATCGACAAGCTCTTCTCTACACTGGCCTCGGCCATCTCGGCATTGGCCTCGATATCGTTAACGCATAGGTCGACAAAGGCGTCGGTCGCGTTCGCCATGAGGAAGACGCTTTCGAGCGTCGTTTGCCCCATCACCGGCATCATGATGTTCAATTGAAATTGGCCGCCGGCCGCGCCACTAACAGCGATCGTTTGGTCGTTGCCCATCACTCGCGCCGCCACTTGCATCATGCTTTCGCACAACA
>JAGQOS010000210.1 GCA_020427265.1 Planctomycetales bacterium | reverse complement strand
GCTCGCTCACGGCCGTGGGCGTTCCCGAAGCCGTTGAAGCAGCCGATGGCCAGGAAGCTGTCGATCTCTTCGAACCGGGTAAATTCGATATGGTGCTGACCGACTGGAATATGCCCAATAAGAACGGACTGGAAGTGATCCAGGAAATCCGCAAAGTCGACGCCAAAGTACCGATCATCATGGTCACGACCGAGGCCGAGAAGTCGCGCGTGCTCGAAGCGATTCAGGCCGGCGTGTCCGACTACCTGGTCAAGCCGTTCAACGCCGACACGCTGCGCGAAAAGCTCGAGAAGCACGGCTGCTAAGAAGAAGTATCGGCGACACAAGTCATCGCGCGGGACGAATGAGAAAATCGTCGGCCCGCCGCTCAAAGGTTAAACCTGAATCCTGTAGAAGCGCGGCGATCGTCTGTTCGATCGTCGCGTTTTCGATTGTTACGGACACTTGCTGATCGAGCGCTATGCCAGCAGCGCGAATGGCTGTTTCGTCGAACGTGACTTTCACGTTGAGCCCCCGCGCCAACTGTTCGAGAACCGGACGAAGCGGTTTATTCTCCACAGCGAATCGAGCTATCCGCACTTCTTTAGGAGTCGTAGCGGGTGGACGGTTTCGCTGGCGATCGAGCGGATCTCCGCGTAAGAGCGCATCAACTCGTTCGTGATCTTCAAGTTTACCCTTAACATACATCCGATCCCGCACCACTTTGAAAAGGACGCCTGGTACAAGAGAATCCTTACGTGACTCAATCGAGCGGATAGCGGTCGTATTCGGATAGTGCCGAACGATCGCCACCGGACGCCGGATCGGTATGATCTGCACTTGCTGGCCATTGGGCGAGAACTCGAACGTTCGCTCGAAACCGATCGTCAACAGCGTCATTCGTTCGATCCAACTAAGCGGGGGCAAACTGCCGGCGGCCCATAGATCGTGCGGCAACACGTCGAGTCCCACAACGTCGATATCGGCCTCGCTGGCAAGCCCGCTGACCAACTCTTTTGGCGTCGCCAAATCGCTCCAGGCGACCGATCGTTTGGCGCGAAAAGCCACCTGACGGGCTTCAGGGAGCCGGGCCAATTCGGCGAAGCGAAGCGCAATCAGCGTGCGCAATTCGTGCGCCGATGCTTGGGGGCCAATATAGGTCACAGGGCCCACATCGACTGCCGACGCCATGCAGGCCGTAGCAATTTGCGCGTAGACCTCGCCGACACGCACGTCGTGCAGCGTTAGCTGCAAGGAAACATTCGGATCAATGCGACGATCTCGATACACGGCAATGCGTTGCGCCTCGGCGAAGGACAGCAAGGCTTCTTCCAAGGTCCGATTCGACCACGTGAGCGATGGCAAGACGGCCTGCCGATGAGACGACAACTCGCGACCCGTTAGCCAAGTCTCGGGTTGTTGGGCGCGAACGAATGGGCTGTACATGCCGCAATAGATCAGCAGCAAGATCCGTGTCAAGCGACGAACTGGTGGAACGCCGTGGAAACCGCGCGCCGCGATAGCAAACGGGTAAATCTCGAATTTTTGTCTTCTTAAGTGCAAGGAATTCCTCGCTCGAAACCAATTCTCGGCTGCCTTCCTTCGACCGCCAGAGCACTTACAGCTTGACCATCCCTTATTGTCGGCTCTCATGCCAAGAAAAGGAAGGTTGGTTTCGCGCCGCACACAGGGAATTTCCTTTGCGGATTCGCATTCTCTGACTAGACTCGAAGTTAGACCCCCAAGCATCGCTGCGCACCCAATCGGGTGTCCGATTGCGTCCTTTGCCGGATTCTGGCGCAACCATAACGAGGGCTTCAACCGTGAGTGACGACTCCATTCGCTTTCCGCTGATCGTCGATCTGTACGAGCAATACCTCGTCGATCAGGATTCGCCGGCGTTTGTTCGCAAGGTCGCTCAGCACTACACGATCGGCACGCTCGAACGACTTGCCGAGTGGGGCGAACGGATGGCGCGACGAGGCTCCGCCCTGGCATTGGGCATGCTTGGCGACTACACGTCGAATCCCGTCCTAGGACGAGCCCTGCTCGATGGCGACCGCGGCGTGCGCACGCTGGCGGAAACGGGCATTCGCAAGCTTTGGTATCGCATTGGCGACGAGCGCACCCGTCGCAGTCTGGATAATTTGCATCGCCTGAACGAGTCGAAGCAATTTCAGGAATGTATTGAAAAGGCGACGATTCTCGTTCAAGACTCGCCTTGGCTGGCCGAAGCCTGGAATCAACGCGGCATCGCGCACTTCTACCGCGAAGAGTATGAACAGTCGATTCGCGACTGCCATCAAACGTTGGAAATCAACCCGTACCACTTTGCCGCCGCCGCCGGCATGGGTAAAAGCTACATGCGTCTTGGCAATCGCGTGGCCGCCCTAGAATCGTATCGCCGCGCGCTGCGGCTCAACCCGGGCATGGATGACGTGCGAGCGCAAGTCATCCACTTGCAACGCACGTTGCAGGAAGAAGAAGACTAGCGGCGCCTCGGCTATTTGCCGAATTCACTCCGCGACGACTATACTAACGGCCAACTCTCACTGCTAGCGAGGCCGTTATGTCGCAATTCGTTCTAGCCTTGGATCAAGGCACAACGTCGAGCCGCGCCATTGTTTTTGATCATTCCGGCGCGGTTCGATCGATCGCTCAACAAGAGTTTCGGCAGATCCACCCGGCGCCGGGAGTGGTCGAGCACGACGCGGAGGAGATTTGGAATTCGCAGCTAAGTGTCGCGCAACAGGCGCTTCAGAGGGCCTCACTTGACGCCAGCGACATTGCTGCAATCGGCGTAACCAACCAGCGTGAAACGACCATCCTGTGGGACGCCCAAACGGGCGAACCACTCGCCCATGCCATGGTTTGGCAGAGCAGGGCGAGCGCGCCGATTTGCGAACAGTTGAAAGCGGACGGCCACGACCGGCTGGTTCGCGAAAGGACCGGGTTGCTGATCGATCCGTATTTCTCCGCTTCCAAGATCAAGCATCTACTCGACGCCAACCCGTCGTGGCGCGAGCAGGCGCAGCGAGGCAAGATCCTATTCGGCACGGTCGATAGCTGGCTCATCTGGCGGCTGACCGGCGGCCGGCGCCACGTGACCGACGCCAGCAACGCCAGCCGCACGATGTTGATGAACCTGCACTCGGTTGCGTGGGACGACGAGTTGCTCGAGATTCTCGACATTCCTCGCGCTATGCTGCCGGAGATTCGCTCTTCGAGCGAATTGTACGGCGAAACCGCACCCGAATTATTTGGCTCTCCGATTCCCATTGCCGCCGCGGCGGGCGATCAGCAAGCTGCGACGTTTGGCCAAACGTGTTTTACACCAGGTAGCGCCAAAAACACCTACGGCACAGGGTGCTTTCTGGTGATGAATACCGGCAGCGAGCCGAAGTTCTCTTCGAATTCGCTCTTGTCGACCGTGGGTTGGAAGATCGGCGAGAGCATAACGTACTGCCTGGAAGGCTCCGTGTTTGTCGGCGGCGCTGTGGTCGGCTGGCTTCGTGACGGCTTGGGCATTATTTCGAAATCTTCGGAAGTGGAAGCATTGGCCGCATCGGTGCCTGATTGTGGCGACGTCTACTTCGTTCCCGCCTTGGCTGGACTCGGGGCGCCGTATTGGGATCCCTATGCGCGGGGAACGATTATTGGCATTACTGGCGGCACGAAAGCCGCTCACATAGCGCGAGCTGCTCTCGAAGCCATGGCCTTTCAATCCCGAGATCTCGTCGAAGCCATGCAAGCCGATGCCGGCGCGCCGCTTACCGAACTCAAGGTCGATGGAGGAGCATCTGCCGATAATCTTCTCATGCAGATTCAAGCGGATCAACTCGGCGCGCCCGTGCGTCGGCCAGTTGTCGCCGAAACCACAGCACTCGGCGCCGCGTATTTGGCGGGGCTCGCTGTCGGCTACTGGAAAAGCACCGACGAGATTGCCGCCAATTGGGCGCTCGATCAGGAATTTAAGCCGCAGACTGAACGGGCCGACGCCGATCGCGCTTACGCGCGTTGGCGAGCCGCGGTCGAACGTTCGCGCGATTGGGCCAAGCGTTGAATCCTTTCACGATGGTTGCCCAAGAGCAGAATTAAATCGCCTCATGAGTACGAACGACGAGCGACAACAACTCATCATGAGACTGTTTGCCAATGGCGACATCGGCCGGCTTTGGTGCCCACTTCTGACGCATTACACTTCGACGGGCCACATCGATGCTGCACGCATTGCGAGCCATTTTTCTTCTTTGGCCTCGCATCTCGGCGGCATCCTCCTGCCCGGCTCGACCGGCGACGGCTGGGAAATGGACGGCGCTGAGCGACGACAGTTGCTCGAAGTGGTTCTCCCCATCGCTAATGCCAACAAGACGCCCGTTCTGATCGGGATCTTGAACACCGACGCAAACGCTGCGCTTGTGGAAATCGAAAAGACAGCGACTTGGCTTCGTGAAAGAACACAAACGGACGACGTATTAGGCGCCATGGTCGCATCGGGTGTTTGCGGTTTTACTGTCTGTCCGCCCTACGGTCCGGACCTTTCGCAGCGCGAAATACTTGCTGGACTGAAGCCTATCTTGCAGTTCGGATTTCCAATCGCCTTGTATCAGTTGCCGCAGGTGACAGGGAATGAAATGACGCCTGCGACCGTGGCGGAATTGTCCCGCGAGTTCCCAAATTTTTATGCATTCAAAGATACGAGCGGACGCGACAAAGTCGCGCGGACAGGCCTTGAGCTCGAGACAATTTTCGTGTTGCGCGGCGCGGAGGGGCAATACGCCGACTGGCTGATCACGGCGGGTGGCGTCTATCAAGGTTTTCTTTTGAGCACGGCGAACTGCTTCGCCGCGCAGCTAGCGGGCATGATCGGCTATGCCGACCATCAGCGTCATGACGAAGCTCGGCGGCTGATCGAACCTATCGAACGAGTCGTCGCGGCGGTATTCAAGCTTGTCTCCGACCTTCCAGACGGCAACGCCTTCACGAACGCTAACAAAGCGATCGATCACTTCTTTGCCCATGGTCAGGCAGCCGATGAAGCGAGTCCGCCGCGCTTGCATGCCGGCAGTTCGATTCAGGTGGATGTATTGCAAGCCGTAAGGGAAATTCTTCGACGCGAAGGCTTACTGCCGGCAACTGGATATCTGACTCTCTAATTCTATCGATGGAACAATCGCACATGGACCCATTGCAATTAGACCTCGATGCGTGCCGTTTACGGCAGCAGCGACTCATTCAAGTGCTACAAGATCATGGCCTGGAACAGGCGGTGATCACGACCAGCACAACGATCCATTGGCTCACCGGCGGATATTTTGGCACAGTCGCCACACCGGCAGCCATGCTGCGTGCCGATGGGCACCTGACGCTTGTGGCGCCCGCGCGCGAAGGCAAACCGCTTCCCGACGGGCTGGCTGCCGACGAGGTGATTCCCTATTTCTGGAAACTGCACAGCACCATGCGCGACGACCAGAGAGCCGCTAGCAGCCGCGCCCTGATCGCTGCGGTTGCTGCAAACGCAGAAGCTGCCGGAGTTGAATTCTCCACTTTTCCACAGCACCTGCGAGATCATCTTTCCGGACCGCTTACAGACCTCGACACAGTGATTTTCTCGTTGCGCCGTCGCAAAGACGCCGACGAAATGCGACTGCTGCGCCGCGCCATCGAAATCAACGACGCAATGTACACACACGCGCGCGAAGCGCTCCACGCAGGGACCAACGAACTCGAACTCTACGGGCGGATGCAGGCAGTTGCCACCCGCGAGCTAGGCGAACCCTTGACTTATTTCGGCCAGGATTTCCAATGCAATTCGCGCGGAGGCCCTCCTCGTAACCGGCAGGCGCAATGCGGTGAACTCTATATCTTCGACCTGGGTGTCGGCGTACGCGGATACTATTCCGACAACGCGCGCACCTTTGCCGTGGGCCGTGATCCATCGGACGCGCAATTACAAGCCTGGGGCCGGATTGTTCAAGTATTGGAGATGGTCGAAGAGCGTGTACGTCCTGGCGTTAGCGCGAAGGCCGTATTCGAGGAAGCGCAACAAATGCTCGACGATGCGCAACCTTTTGTCTTCGATCATCACCTTGGCCATGGTGTCGGACTCGCGCCGCATGAAGGCCCCCATTTGAATCCCAACTGGGACGATACTTTTGCAGTCGGCGACTTCTTCACCGCGGAACCAGGCCTGTATCACGAAGATCTCCGCACGGGAATTCGCTTGGAGCAAAACTACTTAGTAACCGACGACGGGGTGGAACGACTCACGCATTTTCCTCTTGATCTCTAGGTGCCAAGATGGCGTCGCGAATTGTAATTTGGTTGAACCGGCGCTCAAATCGGCTATGATGTCCGTGGCCATCCCTGGCAGCGTGCGCAGATGACCGATGTTTCGCACGCGTTCTTCGCACACCCGCCGCGTCGTTTCCTCCATCATGCAAAAAGTATCTTGTGGCTTGATTGGCTATGGCGCCTGGGGCGCTCACCATGCTCGGGCCATTTCTGAAGTCGCCGACGCCCAACTCACGGCGATCTGCGCGCGCTCCGATGCGAGCGCCGAGCGCGCCCGCTCCGACTACCCGCACGCCACGATCTATCGCACGCCCGGCGAACTTATCGCCGACCCTGGAATTGAACTCTGTAGTATCGTCCTTCCCTCGCACGCGCATTTCGAGGTCGCATCGCAGACGCTGCAAGCTGGAAAACACGTGTTGCTGGAAAAGCCGATGGCGCTCAGCCTGACGCATTGCCGGCAATTGATGCAGATCGCCGAGAGCCAGCAGCGTGTGCTGGCCGTGGGGCACGAGTTGAGGCTCTCCTCCTTGTGGGGCAAAGTGAAAGAGTTGGTCGCTGCCGGGACCATCGGCGATCCGCTGTACGCGCTAATCGAGTTGTGGCGTCGGCCCTATCGGCTCGGGGCCGACGGGTGGCGTTTCGACATTGATCGTGTGGGAAACTGGATCCTCGAAGAGCCGATCCACTTTTTCGATCTCGCCCGGTGGTACTTCGCCGATGTCGGCGAGCCGCTTTCGGTCTTTGCTCGCGCCAACGGCAAACAACCCGGTCACCCTGAATTGCATGACAATTTTTCGGCCATGGTCACATTTGCGGGGGGGCGATACGCCGTTATTTCGCAAACGCTGGCAGGTTGGGAACACCATCAAACGGCCAAGCTCACGGGAACCAACGGCGCCATCTGGGCCGCCTGGAGCGGCGCGATGGATCGCACATTCGAACCGACGTATACCTTGAAAGTTCAGCGGGGCGACCAGATAGAGGAAGTTGTCATCGAGAAACCCTCGGGCGAAGTGTACGAATTGGTCGACGAAGTCGCCAGCGTGGTGCGCTCCGTGCGGCAGTCGACGCCGCCGATCTGCAGCGGGCGCGATGGATATTGGTCGACGGCCATGTGCCTGCAGGCGGCCGAATCGGTTCGCACCGGCGTGCCAGTGAACATTGAAGGCTTAGACCAGGAGCGCAACGCGTGACAAAACCCGAACGCTGGTACTCCGACGTCACGCGCTACCAATGGCTGGTGTTGATCATCGCCTCGGCAGGCTGGGTCTTCGATGCAGCCGAAGGTCAGCTCTACAATATCACGCGCACCGAAATGTTGCAGGAGATGCTCCCCGACGCCGACACCCCCGATGACCAACAGCAAGTGCTCGACGAGCGCGCCCGTTGGGGCGAGTTGTTTTTGGCGGCGTTTCTTGTCGGTGGCACGCTGGGTGGCATTCTGTTTGGCAATGTGGCGGATCGAATTGGTCGCAAGCCGGCAATGGTCGTTACCATTTTGTTTTACTCGGTGTTTTCCGGTCTGACCTTCTTCGCAACCGAGTTGTGGCACGTCGGCGCTTTGCGTTTGCTGGTGGCAATGGGTGTCGGAGGTGAATGGGCCGTTGCCGCGGCGTTAGTTTCCGAAGTCTTCCCGGCAAAGGCCCGGGCACATGCCTCGGGAATCTTCCATGCCACAAGCATGGTCGGCATCTGGCTGGCGGCCTTGGCCGGCCTCGCCGTCGGCGAACATTGGCGTTACGCGTATGTA
>JAGQOS010000020.1 GCA_020427265.1 Planctomycetales bacterium | reverse complement strand
CAGCTACCCCCATTAAGTTTGGCGGAGGTCCGCTGCAGTGAAGCGAACATGTTTTGTGCGGGCGCCGCCGATGTTTTCGAAGTAGCAACGGCAAATCTCTGGCCAATCACTAGCCCTCAGCAGACTCGGGAATTAGAATTGCCGGTTTGGTTGGTCCGAATCATTTTCGATCGGATCGCCTGATGCCGCGACGGTACGGCAACTTTGATTTCTTTGTTGAAGGAGATGGTGCGATGGCAAGAGCAATGATGTTCAGCGCTGCCGCCGTGGCCCTGATGGCAGCGACGAGTCCTGCCACGATGGCTTACGGCGCCAGCCGAGGGTGTGCAAGTGGATGTGCTTCGGGAGCATGTGCCGAATCAGTCGCGTGCGGGCCAGCGTATTGTGAGCGGACCGTTATGGTCCCGAGCTATACGACCGAAACGCGGACAATTAATTGCACGGTCTACAAACCCGAAACGCGACAGAAAACGATCACTACGTTTCGCTGCGTTCCGGAAACGGTGCAGAAGACGGTTACTTGTACCGTGCTCGTTCCCGAACAGCGGACAAAGACCGTGAACTACACGGTCTGTAAGCCGGTCGTCGAAACAAGAACAGCCGAATACACAGTGTGCAAACCGGTGGTTGAAACGCGCACGGAAGAATATAAAGTGTGTGTGCCCGTGTGGAAGGAAGTCGAACAAGCCTATACGGTTATGGTTCCGCATCAAGAAACGCGCAGTGGGACACGCCAGGTCTGCAAGATGGTTCCCACGACGAAGACTCGCACGGTCACCTGCGACAACGGGCACTACGAAACCGAAATGGTCGAAGTGCCTTGCTGCGGCCACGGCAACGGTTGCTATCGCCGTAGCTGTGGTCGCTGCGGATCGTGCGGCGGTTGCGCATCAAGTTGCGGGAGCGGATGCGCTCCGGCCACGCGCACCGTATGCCGCCGCGTGTGGGTGCCCAACGTGGAAACTCGCGAAGTCGAATACACTGTGTACGAACGCCACGTGGAGGCGGTTCCGTACGAATACAATGTAACGGTCTGCAAGCCCGAGCAGCGCACGCGTACGGTCAAGGTTTGCAACTACGCAACGGAAACCCGCACGCGCGAGTGCAATGTGACTAAATACGTGCGCGAAACGCGGACTCGCGAGTACAACGTAACGAAATACGTGCCGGAAACTCGCTCGAAGGAAGTCACCTACACGGTTTGCGTTCCGCAACAGCGCGAGCGCATGGTGAATGTCACCACTTATAAACGCGTGCCGGAAGAGCGAGTCGTTAACTATACGGTCATGGTGCCAACGACTGTGCAGCGCGAAGTGCAAGTGCGCGTTTGTCACATGGTGCCCAAGACGATTCAGGTTCCCGTCTGTGGCGGATGCTGCCACGGTGGTTGCGGTGGCTGCAATCGTTGCAAATAGTGGTTCAAGTTTGTGACTTCGAATAGCAATCGGCCGGGTCCGTCGTTGGCGGGCCCGGCCTTTTCTGTTCACAGGCGCGACGCTCTGGCTGTCCGAAGTCGGTGCTCGCCGGAATTCAAATCCGCCCCGGCTCACGAACTCCGGCGCCCTTTTGTCTTGTTGCAGAATCGCCCAACTCTTGGCGGGCTTGCGCGGCCAGCGACTTCAGTCGCGCGACGACTTCGGGATGGCTCTCAGCAAGATTCGTCTGTTGGCCGATATCGGCTTGCAGGTCGAACAAGGCGAGTTCCGTGTGTCCCTGTTTGTAGGGCCCTGGGATCCCATCTTTGCCTGGCTCGCCGGCCAGCGTGCGATAGTTGTGCGGGAAATGTAAACTCCAACGCCCACTCCGCACGCCTTGAAGTTCGTGGCCCCAGTAATAGTAGTACGCCTCGTGCGGGCTCTTCGCACCGTTGACGCCGGCAATGAGGGGCCAGATATTCTTGCCGTCGATCTTTCGTGCCGGCAGCGCAGCGCCGCTGCGCTTAGCGATGGTCGGCAGCAGGTCGATCGTCATGGCTGGTTCCCGACAGACGGAGTTGGCCGGCACCACGCCGGGTTGCCACATCAAGCAAGAAACGCGCGTGCCGCCGTCCCAACTTGTGCCTTTCCCTTCGCGCAACGGACCGGCCGAACCGGCGTGATTGCCGTACGACAGCCACGGACCGTTGTCGGCAGCGAACACGACTAGCGTGTTCGACTCGATTTTGTGTCGGCGCAAAGCGCCAAGGATTTCGCCCACCGACCAATCGACTTCCATCATCACATCGCCGAACAATCCGACGCCCGACTTGCCCGCAAATCGGTCGGAAACGTACAGCGGCACATGCACCATGCTATGCGGCACGTATAGAAAGAACGGCTGCTCGTGATGGCGGTCGATGAAGTCGACGGCGTGCTCCGTATATTGCACGGTCAATTGACGCTGGTCGTCTGGCGTTACTTTCGGGTTGATCACTTTGTTTCCCGCGATCAGAGGCAGATCAGGAAAGTGTTTCGCCGTGGGGTGAAAAGGCCACATGTCGTTCGAGTAGGGCAGGCCGTAGTACTCGTCGAAGCCGTTTTGTAGCGGCAAGAACGGCCGCGCATCGCCCAGATGCCACTTACCGAAGATCGCCGTAGCGTAGTCCCTTTGCTGGAGCACCTCGGCGATCGTTGTCTCCTCGGCGTGAATGCCGTGCTTGGCGCCCGGTCCTGGCGCGCCGAGCAGCCCAATACGGTTCGGGTAGCAACCGGTCAGCAGCGCGGCGCGCGACGCCCCGCAAACTGCCTGCGCCACGTAGAAATCGGTGAACTTTCGCCCTTCGGCCGCCATGCGATCGAGGTTTGGGGTCTGGTATTGCTTGGCGCCGAAGGGACCGATGTCGGCGTAGCCCATGTCGTCTATGTAAATGATGACGAAGTTCGGCAGGCGTTCACCTGTCGGCCCAGCGGCCAGCAGGAAACTGGCGCAGGAAACCCAAAACGCCGACGCCAGCATCGGAACCAGCCAATGTCGAGAAAACGTACCTTTCATAAAAAACACGGACATGAACGCCTCCTGGATGCGGAAAATTGAAGTCTGCGAATGATGGCGAGAAACCTGATGTCTTCACGCATCGGCAACCGATGCGGATTATAGGCTGTTTTTGCGAGTCATCCTACCGTTCACAACGCGGCGATTTGTTAAACTACCTGTTTGTGGTCGCCTGCGACCACGTTCGATTTGTGCGAACAGCGCGAAACCGGCAACGTCTGGACACGGCACGAATATGAGGCAAAACCATGCGTATTAGGTCCGTCTCTTTTTTTCTTCTCGCCGTGCTGACAATGGGGTGCGAGCCCGCTTCTCCAGTTTATGGGCCCACGGTGGAAGTTACGGCGGCGAATTTCGACGCGCTGGTCACGCAAAGCGAAGTGCCAGTACTGGTCGACTTTTGGGCCGAATGGTGCGGACCTTGCCGCGACATGGAACCGGTCATCGCGTCGGTCGCCAGTCGCTACGAGGGGCAGTTGGTTGTCGGCAAGGTCAACGTTGACGAACAACCAGAGTTGGCCGACCGATTTGGGATTAACGGCATACCTGCCATGCTACTTTTCCGGCAGGGCGAATTGGTGAGGAATCTCGTAGGTGGCCGCAGCGAGCAGGAACTGGTCGGTGAGATCGAACCGTTCCTCGCCGCCGGCCCTGCACCGCGGTAGGCGGCACACGAAGCCGCGTCAATCGAGCGGTCGTATGCGAAGTCATCGCCAGCGATGCTAGCTATGGCGGCAGCATCGACTTCACTTTTCCTTCGGCAAACCCCGGTCTCGTACCTGAACGAACCGGCCACGAAGCCAATGGTTGCCGATAAGGAGATTGAAGCGTTTGCCGAATTCATGAAGCATGGGTTCGTCGGGCAAGTCGCGTCGCAGCCGCCGCTAGCGATGCCAGCGCTGGTTGCGACTTGCTCTTGGGAGATCTGAATGGACAGAATAGCCACGAAGTTTGCCCGGCGAGAATTCGAGGCTGTACGCGACGAAAACGGCGTGCCACATGTTCGCGCGGCATCGTGGCTCGAAGCGCTCTACGCGCTGGGGTACCTGCACGCGCTTGATCGACCGACCCAGCTACTATTCGGACGCGTAGTGGCTAGCGGGACTGCGAGCCAGCGGATTGTCGACACGCCCGAGTTGCGGGAAACCGATCGATTCTTTCGCCGCGCCGGGCTCTACCGGCATTTGCAACGCGAAATCAGCTTGCTCGACGACGACATCTTTCGCCAGTTGACCGTCTATTGCGAAGGCGTGAACGACGGCATGAAACAGGCGGGTCGCAGCCTGCCGATGTGGGCGACCGGGTTCAAGCCGTTGCCGTGGAACCAACAAGCGGTCATGCTCATCGGTAATCTGCTCAGCTTCGGCGGATTGGCCATCGGTCAGCAGCAGAACGAACGGTTGTTGATCGAACTGATTCAACTCGGTGTCGAGCAGGAGCGAATGCTCGAATTGCTCGCGCCGATGGTCACGCCCGACGAGGTCGATTTCGAACTCATTCGGCAGCTTCACGTCTCCAGCCAGCTTTCCGACAAAGCATTGGAATTAATCACCGATCTGCCCACCGTCTTCGGCAGCAACGCCTGGGCGGTCAGTCCGCAGCGCAGCGCCACCGGCCACGCGTTACTAGCGTCGGACCCGCATTTGGAAGTGAATCGCCTGCCAGCTATTTGGTATGAAGCAGTGCTTGCCTGGGACGAGCACTACGTGATGGGCGCGACCTTGCCCGGCTGCCCGCTCTTCGGCGTTGGCCGCACCGAACGGCTCGCTTGGGGAGTCACCTACATGAAGGGCGACACGAGCGACTACTTCATTGAAGACTGCCGGCCCGGCGGTGCGGTTGGCTGGCAGTATCGTCGTGGCGGTGAGTGGCTCGATTTTCATTTGCGCGAAGAAGTAATCGAACACAAGGGCCGCGACAGCGAGACGCTGTGCGTTTATGAGAACGAGCAGGGCACACTCGACGGCGATCCCGATGCCCAAGGGCCTGGCTACTATTTGTCGGCCTGCTGGACGGGAACACGCGAGGGAGCGGGCCGTTCGATTGGCACTTGGCTCGAAGTGATCGCCAGTCCGTCGGCAGCCGCCGCGATGGACGCGGTGCGCGAGTGCCCGCAGCCATCGCTGGTTTGGGTGTTTGCCGACCGAGATGGCCACATCGGCAAGCAGGCATGTGGCCGCTTTCCTCGCCGTGGCGGTGGCCACGCCGGGTTGTTGCCGATTCCGGCTTGGGATCAAGCGAATCACTGGCAGGGCTGGATCCCGCAAGACAAGCTGCCGCGCGAGTATGATCCACCGGCCGGATTCATCGCGTCGGCCAATGAATTAATCAATCCCGAATCGGGCCCGCGCCTGATCACGCTCTTTCTTCCCGACTATCGCAAACGCCGGATTGTCGAGCGACTGGGCGAACTTCCGCAAGCGACCGTGGAAGCGATGCAGCAACTTCAATATGACGTGATCAGCACGCATGCCCGCGACATGCTCGCCGTGTTCATGCCGCACCTGCCCGACGGCGCGGTGAAAGAGGCGCTTGCCAACTGGAATTATTCGTACGATCCGGCCAGTGTCGAAGCTACGCTGTTTCAACGGCTATATCTCAATGTGTTGCTCGAGGTGTTTGGGCATGAGAAGGGAATCGGCTGGCGTCGGATGATTTATCTTTGCTCGCGCGTCGGATATTCGACGATGATCCTGACTTGCATCGATCGCTTGCTGAAACAGCCCGATTCGCTCTGGCGGCAGAATCGCGATAAGGGAGAACTCATCCGACGCGCCGCCTCGCGGCTCGAGGGCAGCGAGCATGCGCCCTGGGCCGAAACCAATAAGTTCCATTTCGTCAATCGCTTCTTCGAACGAAACCGGGCCGGCCACGTGCTCGGCTTCCACACTGCGGAGATGGCGATGCCCGGCTGCCACGCCACGCCGTTTCAGGGCCATTTGTTGCATACGGCTACACGCGAATCGAGCTTCGCGCCGTCGTATCACTTTGTAGCCGATCTGGGCGTTGAGGAAGCCTGGACCAATTTGCCGGGCGGCCCGAGCGAGAGTCGGTTTTCCAAGTTCTATAAGAACGACATTACCCGGTGGATTGCCGGCGACTACAAACGCCTAATGCCCCGATTGGATTAGCGGCCGCGAACGTTTCATTGCGGTTGGGCACAAGTCGACGCTGCCGGATCTACTCTAAAACGCACTGTCCAAGTGGCGAAACACCGGCAAACAGGCATTCGTTGGCGGGCCTGCGCACATTACTTGCCTGGCGATGGGGCTCGCCCCTAGAATTGAAATAGGAAGGGAACGAGTTCCTATTCAAAGGAGGTGTGCCATGAAGCCTCAAGGTCTTCGTCCGCATGCATTCGCGGCGGGGCCCGTGCATTCGCACCATCATCATGCTTGGTTGAGCAGTTTTTCTTCCCGCGAGCGTCATGCGTTGCTCGAGGAGGATTTGCACGCCCGCAATACGGCGTTTCGAGTGATGATTAGCGCGATGCTAAGCGGTTTGGCCATGCTGCTGATCTCGTTGTGGGCCATGAGCGGATAGCTTGGCAAAATTCGAAAAGGCCGCGCGATGAGCAAGTCAGGCGCGCTCGGTTGTGCGCGTTGTGACGATTGGTATCGCTTATCGGCTCGGCGAGTGTCGTCAAAACTCGACACGGTTGCGCCGCAACGTTTGACTGTTGCGAAAACTCAACCTACGTTTCTTCAGGCTTGAAATCCGCGTTGTTTGGCATAGGCCTGGTTCGCAACGCGGCTTCCCCCGGCAAGCCACCCCCCAGCGAGGAGCGACAGGCATGAGTGCGCAAATGCTCGAGTTGCCCGAGACCGAATCGTGTGAAGTTGCGGTGGAGCGACCCGTATTGATCGTGGAGGACGACGAGTCGATCGCCGAAGTCTTGTCCATCCGATTGAATCGCCAGGGATTCCAGACCTTCGTCGCCCACAACGGCCATCAAGGGCTTCGCGAAGCACGCCGGCACCGGCCGCGGCTCATCTTGCTCGACATCCGTTTACCCGATATCGACGGGTTTCAGATTTGCCAGCAGATCGACGAAGATCCGGCAACATGCGGCACTCCGGTGATCATCCTCAGCGGCATGGAGCGCCCCGACATCATCCGCCGCTCGCGCGCGGTTGGCTGCACGTATTTCGTGCGTAAACCTTACGATCCCAACGCGTTACTTGTACTGATCGACGCTGCCATGCGCGAGACCGACTAGTTCGCGACTCGATCTCTACAAACGCATGCCGGTTGCTTATCCTCTGGGCGGCAATTTCCGGAGGGCGTGCCGGCAGGAGCGGGGGGCTTTTCGATTCTTGCTCCGAAAAGTGATCCTCTGTTCGGCTCGTTTTGGCTTGTTTCGCCGCCCATCGATCTGCTATATTTTGGGATTCGGGCATTTGAGCCACGTAGACTAACCGATCGCGGAGAGCATTTTGGGAACTAAGAAAACCGGCAAAGGGCGGCGCAAGCTGGGACGCAAGAAACGACGCATGCGTTCGAAAATCCGCCACCGCAAGAAATAATCCAGCCTAGGGGCACTCTGGCCCCTGCCGCAACAGCTCCTGGCCGTTGCGGTTTTGCCCTCGTGCGAACTTGCATTGCACGAGAGGCGCCCGAGTAGCATCGCACAGCGCGCGACGACACGTTGTGGCTGCGCGCGCCGATCGAATCGAGCGAACCGATAGATATGGCTTCTGCCGTGCCGTGGTTGGCCGTCGGCCGTTCTGCACGCACCTACTATTTCTCTTCCAGCGCGAGACTCGCCCCGAGTTTCCGAAGCTCGACAATCTGTTCATCCAGGGCGGAATCGCTCAGCGGATTCCCCGACAGGTAGATGTGCCAAAACGGCGAAAACCGCATCGCCCCTTCGTGGTCGCGGCGGGCCATGTCGACAAGCGTGGCTAGGTCAGTAATTCCGTTGTTCTCCAGAAACAGATGCTTCAGATCGGTGTAATCCTTCAGCGGCCCGGCGTCGGTAATCTGGTTGCCGCGCAGCGCCAACGTTGAAAGCCGCGTCAGTCCCGCAAGCGGCGCGATGTCTTTCACCTGATTCTCGTTGAGATAGAGCGACCAAAGTTTATTGAGCTGTTGCAGCGGTGCTAAGTCGGCAATCTTGTTGCCCGAAAGGTAACACGAGTTGAGATTAACCAGGCCGGCGAGCGGTTTGAGGTCTTCCACCTGGTTGTGCTCGAGTTGCAGGTACTGCAGTTTCTCCAGGTTGGCCAGCGGCGCGAGGTCTTGGATCTGATTGCCCGCCAAATTGAGCGACTGAAGCCTCCGGAGTTCGCTCAAAGGCGCGAGATTCGATATCTCGTTATTCTCCAGATCGAGCAACGCGAGGCCGACGCAAGCTTCGAGCCCCGTTAAATCTTTGATGCCGGCGCCCTTGGCTTCGATCGTGGAGATCGATCGGACATCGTCCGCCGTTAGAGGTTGGTCGTTGTTGCGTCTTTCAAATACATAGCGACGAACCGCCCTCTCCAGGTTGGCATCGGGAAAGATTCCGGCGGCATGCGATACAGTAGTGCAAAGAGCTGCGCCGCAGGCCAGGGCAAACATGCATGTTGTTAAGATCGTCGAATACAGCGTGTGTTGCCGCATGAGTGCTACTCCTGAACATTGCGAAACGTGGGTTGTCTCCCAAGGGGTGAGGGGCGCCTCGAATCCGCCGTGCGCGCGGTCGAGCACACGCGCTGAACCGTCGACGATGAAGCCTTGCGCGGCTTAGCGCCTATTGATTCGAGCGAATGATGACAAAGCGTCGAAAGCCGTCGCGTTTAAGCTGCAGCCGTAGCCCATCGGCCAGGCTGGCGTCTTCTAACGCGGCGGAAAAGTCGGCCGCCGAGCGAACATCTTGCCCGTCGGCGGATACAACGACGTCGCCTCGCCGCAAACCGGCCCGTTGGGCCAGCCCACCCGAGGAGACGCCCGTGATCACGAACCCTTTTTCGTTGCGGTTGTACCCCAGCGCCTCGGCCGTTTCGGCCGTGAGGGACTGACCGGTAAGCCCGAGTTCGTCGAGCGATTTCTCTTCCGCCGGCGCGTTGCCGTCGTCGTCGGTTCCTCGATCGAGCGCGGCAAGCCGCGGGTCGGTGGGCAACAGACCAATACGTACCTGAATCCGTTGCGGTTTGCCATCGCGGAAGATCGTGAGATTGGCCATCGAATCGGGCTGGGTTGCGGCGACAACGTTTCTCAGGTGGTTGGCGTCGCGCAGTGGGACCTTGTTGATTTCCATCACGATATCGCCGCTGCGGATGCCGGCCTTGGCCGCCGGTCCGTCGGGCACGACATCGCTAATCAGCACGCCCGTCTCGCTACGGAAATTGAACGAGTCGGCGAGCTCCTTGGTCAGGTCCTGAATCGCGGCGCCAAGCCAGCCACGGTCAACGTGTCCCTTTTCGATAATGGCGTCGATAATGCTGCGCGCCTGGCGCATGGGAATTGCGAACCCGATACCCATGTAACCGCCCGATCGCGATGCGATCGCCGTATTGATGCCGATCACTTCACCCTGCAGGTTGACGAGCGGTCCGCCGCTGTTGCCGGGATTGATGGCCGCGTCGGTCTGGATGAAATCTTCGTAGTCAGTAATTCCCACATTGGCGCGGCCGACCGCACTCACAATGCCAGCCGTCACGGTCTGTTTCAGGCCGAACGGGCTGCCGATCGCCAATACCCATTGGCCGACCGACACGTCGCTGCGATCACCTAATCGAGCGGCCACGAGACCTTGCGCGTCGACCTTGAGCACGGCCAAATCGGTTTTCGGGTCGGTCCCTACGACGGCCGCTTTCAATTCACGGTTGTCGAACAGCGTCACGGTCAATTCGTCGGCGCCATCGACCACATGATTGTTCGTCAGCACATAGCCATCGCGGCTGATAATAACTCCGGTGCCCTGGCCCTGCTGTTCGTATTCGCGCTGGGGCCCATCGAACTGGAAGAACCTATTGAACATGTCGTCTTCAAAGAACGGGCGGAATTGCTCCGGAATGTCTTGCGGCGTGGGGCGGCGATTCGATCGCACGCGCGCCCGTTTGATGCTGCTTATGCTGACGACACTCGGTTCGAGAGTTTCCGCGGCCTGATTAAAAGCGAGGGAAACGTCGGCCGCCCTGGCGATTTGCTGATTGACAATCGCCGGCGAATCCGCCGTTTGAGCGTGCGCCTGGTCGGCCGAATGTTCGTCGAGCCAGGCGTAAGTTCCAGCGCCGAGAAGCGACGCCAGTGTCAAGAAACCAAAATTGCGCAAAGCGGAACGCGATGCACTCATGACGGATCTCCTTTTGCCGAAATGCTTGCAAGTAAAGAATGCTATTTGCGGGCGCTCGAACTTCGCGAACTAGGCCGCGTTGAGTCCCGCGAGTTTGCCGTTACTGTCACCCAATCGATCGATTTGCACACCCGCCCGCTCGAGCAAGGCGAGATACAGATTCATCAACGGCGTATCGTCGTCGTAACGCACGTGGCGTCCGGTGGCGATCGTCCCGTTGCCGCGGCCGGCAAGCAGAATCGGTAGATCGTTGTGCCGATGCCGGTTGCCGTCGCTAATTCCACTGCCGTAAACGATCATTGAGTGATCAAGCAGTGTGCCATCGCCTTCGCGAATCGATTTGAGTCGGCGCAGCAAATGCGCGAACTGTTCGATGTGAAAGCGATCAATCTTCTGGATTTTCTGCATCTTCTCTTCGTCGTTGCCATGATGCGATAGCTGATGATGCCCTTCGGGCACATCGATCGTTCGGTAGTTGCGATTGCTGCCTGCGTCGGCCAGCATGAACGTGGCGACACGTGTCAGATCGAGTTGAAACGCCATCGCCATCAAGTCGCCCATCAGTCGCGCGTGCGCTCCGAAATCGCCGGGCACACCTTTGGGGCGGGCCAGCGGCCGATCTCCCTCGGCCACGTAGGTTTCGTCATCCGTCTCCCGATCGACCCGGCGTTCTAGTTCGCGTACCGACGTGAGATATTCATCGAGTTTGCGTTGGTCGGCGCTGCCCAAACGCGCATGCAGTCGTTTGGCGTCGGCCAGAGCGAAGTCGAGTACGCTGCGGCGATGCCTCTCGCGCCACGGAACCGACGACGCCGACGAATCGCCTCCCATCGGATCGCCAAAAAGCCGGTCGAAGACGGCGCGAGGGTCGACTTCCTTGGGCATGGGTGTCGACTCGCCCCGCCACGAAATATTGCTGGAATAAGCGCAACTGTAGCCCGAATCACAACTGCCGGCTTGACGGCCGGGCTGGCAGCCGAGTTCAAGCGACGGGAGCTTGGTTTGTTCGCCGATGTGCTGCGCAGCGACCTGGTCGACGGAGACACCGGCGCGAATGTCTTTGCCGGCCGTCTTATAAGCTTGGCATCCGGTCAGGAACGTGGCCACGCTGCGGGCGTGATCGCCGCCGCCGTCGCCGTTCGACTTGGCTTTATCGTGGGCCAGGCCGCTGAGAACCAACAAATCTTCCTTCACCGATTCGAGCGGCGCCAGCGTTGCCGGCAGAGCATAATCGCGGCCTTCCCGCTCAGGTGTCCAGTCGCGCATGATGACGCCATTGGGCACGTACAGGAACGCCATCCGCACCGGTGTCTCTGCGGCATTCCCGGCGCTCGCGACGGCGGGCGCCATGGCGTCGAGCAGCGGCAGCGCGATCGCCGTGCCCGTGCCGCGCAGGAACGTACGCCGATCGATTCGCCACGATGCTGTCATAATGGTTCTCCAGTCGTTTAATACGCTAGCGACGTCGGATTGGTTTGCAAAAAAAACAAATTTTAAAATATTCGGAGCGTTGCGGCATTTCGATCGCGCACACTTACGGATTCTTGCCGCCGCGTAGCTGAAACGGGTCGCTCGACGCGATGCCCAGGATCATGCCTGCGAATCGATTGTCGTCGTCGGCCATTTTCCGGCAGATCTTCTCCACCGCGCAGCGGTCATAATACTCCAGGCCGCGCCCTAGCGCATAGGTGAGCATTTTCTCGACGAGCGTGCGGCGAAATTGGGCGCCACGTTGCGCGATCAAGCGGCGCAAATCGCCCGGGCCATTGAATTGAGAGCCATCGGGTAAGGCGCCCGAGGCATCGATGTCGAAATTCCCGTCTTTGTCACGCCAGCGGCCGATGGCATCGTAGTTCTCTAGCGCGAAACCGAGTGGATCGATCTTATGATGACACGCCGCGCACGATTTATCGGCCCGATGCTGTTCCAGCCGCTCGCGCAGCGTGCCGGTGAGTTCCGCTTCGGCGCTGGCGTCTAGTGGCGGGGCGTCGGGGATTGGCGGCGGTGGCGGGTCGCCCAGCACCTGCTCTAAGATCCATTTGCCGCGTTTCACCGGCGAGGTTCGCGTGGGATGCGATGTGATCGTCAGCATGCTGGCCATTGTCAGAATGCCGCCGCGGCGCGAGTCGGCAAGATCGACGCGACGAAACTCCTGGCCCCGCACGCCCTCGATGCCATAATGCCGGGCGAGCCTTTCATTGACGAACGTGTATCGCGCGTCGAGCAGCTCGAGCACGCTACGATTTTCGCGCAGGATGTGTGCGAAGAGATGATTGGCCTCGTCGCGCATGGCGATTCGCAGCGGCTCGTCGAATTGCGGGAACCGTTCCGGGTTCGGTTCCACTTCGTCGAGCAACCGCGTTTCCAGCCATTGTCCACTAAAGTTGTCGACCAGCGCCTGCGACTTGGGGTCGGCAAGCATTCGCGCGACATGTGTCTTCAGGTCCTTGCGAAGTTGTCCTGCCGCGGCCGCGCGAAACAGTTCGTCGTCGGGCATGCTGCTCCACAGGAAGTACGATAATCGCGAGGCGAGCGCGAATTCGTCGACCGGTTGAGGCGCCGCGGACTCAACCTCCTCGCCTTCGAAGCGAAACAGGAACGACGGCGAGAACAGTGTGGCCTGGACCGCTAATTGAATTCCGCGTTCAAAACTTTCCCCATCCTCAATCGTCTGTCCGACGAGCGCGAGGAGTTGATTGATTTCGTCGTCGCTTGCAGGACGTCGAAACGCCCGCGTGGCAAAACGGCGCAGAATTGCCTGGGCCGCATCGCGCCAATTATCGCCCTCGGGCTGAGCGATCATAAGTTGGCGGTGCGAAGGCGGCGGATTTTGCATCACGGCGTCGATCGGGCCGATGATTTCGAGCAGATAAACCAGCAGGTTCCGGTCGCCGCGCATATTGGGATCCGGGTCGTTCGGCGCGTAATAGTCGTTCAAGAAGGAGACTGCGACATCGCGTTGCCCCTTGTCGATCTTCACTCGCGCGAGAAACATCTCCGGCGCCGCGCGTTCGGCATGCACGGCGAACTCGGTGACCGGCTTGCTGTCGATCATCAACGCCATGCGGACCGGTTCTGTTCCCGCCTGATCGCCTGCCGCGGTAACTCGTACAACATAAGTGCCGGAATCTCGGAACGCATGCTTCTCGCCCACGCGACCGCTGCTGGTCAGAATACGTGCGTCGCGGCTGGCCGACGCGCCGCCATCGAGCTGGCCCGCCTTGTACAAGGCCGCGGGCTCGTGAATCATTTCGGGAGCGAGAATCGCCTGCTCCGAGATGCGTTGCGCCGCGGCAACATGTTTTTCCATGAGCAAGGGTGAAGTCGACAGGACGTCGCCAATGTTGTCGAAACCATATCCGGTATCGTCGGCGGGAAAGTGCGCGCGGGCGTCGAAGTGCACGCCCAGCAAGTCGCGAATCGTATTTTCATATTCAATCCGATTCAACCGGCGAATGGTAACGTGCCCTGGATGGGCCTGAGAGCACTCGAATTCGCTAAGCGTGGACTCGATCCATGCCGCAACCGCCTCGGCCTGCTTCGCGTCGGGACGCGGTTCGTCCTTCGGCGGCATTTCACCCGAGCGAAGGCTCTTGATGACCTTTTCCCAAGCAAGGAATTCGTCGGCGACCGATTTCGAATCGAGCAGCTGCTGAATCGAAAAGTCGGCCTCTGGTTCGGTGTCGCCATGGCAGTCGAGGCAGTGCGATTTCAGGAACGGAACCACCGTTTGATCGCGTGTGCCTGGATCGGCCGCGGCCAGCGGCGCGAACAGCAGCAAAGCAAGCGACGGCGCAAGTAATTGCCGGCTGGGCATGGTCGATATTTCCTCGAACTGCAGGGGCCGCCAAAACGCGGAGGGCAGGGCCGGACGATGCCGGAACAATGTGAGGCGGGCAGGGGCGGGGGGCGTTATCTCGCTTCTATTATACGAAGGCCTGGCAACTCGTGTCTACGTGATTGCTTCACCCGCTAAGCCTTGTGGAGGATAAGATTTAGGGCGATCTCGCGACGCTGTGCGTACTGACGAAAAGATGGTAGGGCGGCACAGCGGACGCTATTGCTTCGAGGCGTCATCGAACAGCAGCGGAAAGAACTGGCCGGCGAGCGGTTGCCCCGTGCCAATCGGCTCAACACCCGCGAGCAGCGGTTCGTCGCTCATCGAGCACACGCCATCCTTAACCACGTTGAGCACGGCAGCTCGACGCGGTCGTTCTGTGCGATTGGCGAACGAACCGTGGACCATGAGCGGGTGATGAAATGTGCACTCGCCCTTCTTTAATTCGATCGCCACGGGATGCTGAAACTGGACCCATTGCTGTTCGTTTAGAACTTCGCGAATAGCGTCCATATCGCCCGCCAGGCCGGTAATGGGTAGCAGATCCCAGCGATGGCTCTTGGGCACGTAGTGCACGCAGCCATTGTCGATTGAACTGTCGTCGAGGCCGATCCAACAGGTCAAGTGCGCCATCGGTTGACTGCGAGTCCAGTACGAATAGTCTTGGTGCCAGGCGACCACACCACCGTGACGAGCCGGCTTGCAAAACAGTTGATCGTGCCAGAACCGTACCGGGCCGCCCAGCAATTGGCTGGCCGCCATCACGAAGGCCGGGTTCCAAAGCAAATCATGAAAACCCGGGGCGATCCGCCACGCGCCGAGCGCATGAAACAGCACTTGGCTGGGATCGGGCGACTCGTTGGAATGGTACTCGTACCAATATTCGTGGCCGGCATGTTGTGGATCGAAAAGAGCGGCGAGCTGTTCGCGCAAAACCTCGACTTGTTCGTCGCTCAGCAGGCGCACGCCGGCCAGGTATCCGTGCTCGTGATAAAACTCCACTTGCTCGTCGCGCAAACGGTACTTGTCCCAGTCGGCCGCGGACTGCGGCCACGCAAACAGGTCGCTGACCAATTGATGTTCGAGCGATAGATCAGGAACCGATGCGTTTGTCATCGAAAGCTTCTCCAAAGACGGCGAAATGACGCGGCGTTTCAGTTTGCCAAGTTTGGCAGCGGATTTCCAGCCTTCAATTCAGTCTCGGGCCAAACCGAATTGGCCATCGATCGCCAGGGCTCGACCAATTCCGGAACCGCTTCGATTTGCCCGCGCGTTTCGTCGAGCAGCGCTGCTACTTGCTCTGACTCCCAGGTGGTCAGGTATCGTCGCAGGTCGTTCGGCGTCAGTAGCTTGGCGAGTGGTGGCAGCACTTGTTTGTACCCGTGTGCTCGTGCCGCCAGCGCCAACATCGCCAGAGTCGCGGCCCGTTCGCGCGGCGCGAAGCGGGTCAGATCGGGTTTGGCCGGGTCGTGTAGTTCCGGCAGTCGCTGTAGCGCACGCACCAGATGCTCACGGTTCTGCGGATCGCGTCGCGCCGTGACGCGGGCGAGACCCAGCCACACGATGCGGCGGAGTTCCGGAACACCGTCGGCTGGCACATCGTGTAGGTATTGGTCGAGCTGCGCCAATTGATCCATGGCGTGGGTCGGACGATCGTCAGACAACTCGCGCAGCGCCTGCTGGGCGATCACCAAAACGACGGCTTGTCGCAGGCCACGGGCACGATCAAGTGACGCTTGCTGACGCAAGAACTCCAGGCCCTCTGTAGGGGTGCTTTCAGGCGACTTGCGCGTGGTAAGATTCGCCCTTTTCAGCCAGGTATGTATCAATTCGGCTTCCGCGTGCTCGTAGGCGCCATCGTGTGGAAGCTGCTCTAGCGCCTCGCACGCGGCCGCCAATTCGTCACCGTACAGCGTTGAAGAATTCGAGTAGGTGTGCAGCCGCGCGCCGAAACGCCGGTCGGAACTGATAAAGAGGCCGGACACCCAGCCGACGGTGAGCAACGCGACGGCGCTCGCTGCAAGGATGCTGGCAACACGCAATCGCCTGCCGTGGGCCGGTGCTGTAGCGCGGACGGCATGATCCGGTTGATTGTCGAGTACGATCGCACGGCGCAGCGCCTGAAGCATTTCGGCGCAAGACGGATAACGCGCTTCGGGCAACAGCGCCGCGGCGCGCGCCACAACACGACGCTCTGCGGACGGTAGGCGATCGAGTTTCAGCTTGCCCGTCTGCTTCTCTTTGATGACACCTTTGGCGGTTGTCGACTCGAAGGGAAGCTCCCCGGTGCGCAGTTCGTAGTAGCTGATCGCCAGGCAGTATTGGTCGGTATGGCGACTCGGCTGACGCAACGAAACGACTTCGGGTGCTGCATAGGCGACTGTGAACGCGCTGCTGCGCGTTTGCCGCAGCGGTCGCAAGACTTCGGCCAGTCCGAAGTCGCAGACCTGGACCGAGCCGCCGACCAAGAGCATGTTCTTGGGTTTGATGTCGCCGTGCTGGATATCGTAATCGGTATTCATCAGATCGATCGCCCTGGCGGCGTCGTCGAGATAGCCGAGCAGTTCGTCCTGGGGCAGGCCGGCGAGCCCGGCCTGCTTGCAGCGCGTAAGGCGGTCGAACAGGTTTTCGTCAGCCAAGCCCATGGCCAGGATTAGCTCGGCCTCGAATTCACCCTGATCGGCCAAGGAATCGGACTTGGGACCGACCGTCGAGTTCGGTTCGCGGTGGTGCGCCGCCGACGCTGACGCCGCGGATCGTGTTTCGCCTAGATCGGGCGACGCGTCGTCGGTGGCTGCCGGATCGGACGAGGAGCCCGGTTCGCCAAACAGCGTGGTGGACGAAGCGTTATCTCGACGCACCTTGACTTTAACGCGACCCGATCCTGTTTCGGTGGCGAACCAGTCGTCGGGCAGGACTTCACCGTGCTCGTTCTTGAGCCAAATGCCATGAATCGGGACGAGGTTAGGATGGTGAATGTTCTTGACCAACTCAAGCGCGCGAAGTTCTTTGAGCGCCGAGGTTTCGCGTAGTCCCGAGACAATTTTAAGCGCGACATGGGCGCCGCCCGCAGCTTGGGCTTTCCAGACTTCACCCAGACCGCCGCTGCCGAGTCGCTCGATCAACCGATAACCCGGCACGGCTTCGTCGCCACATTCGTATTGCCGCCGCGCGTTTGCCATAGGCTTCATGCTAAGCAATCGGGCGACGACGTGCCATCGCCCGGTTTCGATGTTGCGCTCGCACCGTGCAACCTGGGAGTGAATACGAGACAGTGTGCGCGACGATCCGGCGATCGGCTTGGATTACTTACGGAACAGCAGCACCAGCCTGGGTGTGTGCTGGATCCTCGCGTATTCGGACGCATAGAAGTGAAAATGGGCGGCATAGCCGCCATCGATGCGAGGGTCGATCACCGGCGAAACGGCCAGCCCGTAATTCGGTGTGCCGTTGAGCCAAGCGCGAACGATGTCGGTTACGTCGAGCTGAATTTCGTGCACGTCGTTGGCCGAAACGCCATCGGCGTTGGGTTGAAACAAAACCGACGGCCCGGCCGGCCCCGGTCCAACGCTCGAAGCAAAACCCAACCCGCCGCGCCAACTCCTACCCGCCGCGGCGCGTCGCCAACTCACCGTCGCCTCGTCCCAGGGCTGGCCAAGGGCGAATGTACAGATTCGCATGTTAGCGTTTTCGCTGTATCGCCAAACGAACAAACTGAGAGCGGCGTAGTCGAGCCGATCGCGCGCCGGCAAGTTGAGCGAATCCAAGGCGAACCGGGCGAGGAAGACATTGGTTGCATCGCCGCGAATCAGCACATTGTCGCGCGCGGAGCGACCGCGTGGCGTCGTTGGGCTCTGCGGGGAAATCAGGGCATCGTCGACCAGCTTCGGGCCTTGAAAAACGAAGGGCACATACTCGTCGGTCGCCAGAAGTTCTTGTGCGACACTCTCAGGCGAGACAAACGTGTCGACTGATTGCGCCCGCATCGTCTGCCGTTTGGGCGACGCAGTCGGAGCCATGTCTTTTCGCCGCAATCGGGGATCTTCCCGTGGCCCGATCGACGGTGTTAATTCTTCGGCGCGCGCCAACGCCGTGTTGGTGAACTCTGCTTCGTTGTAGCCGACTGCCTGCGGCGACCGTTCGCGCTCGAAGGTCGGTTGCCTGTCAACAGAATTCCATGCGATGGCGTCACGATCCGGCGGTGGCACGGCGACGTGCGTGGGCCGACGCAGCGACTGAAAGTCGCCGCTCGCTGCCGCGCCAGATGGTGAGCGCGTTGAATGGACATTGCCGGCGCGCTGCGCGGGCGCCGACTCCTCAGCCCGGATACGGCTCGATGGAGATGTGGCTGTTGGAGAAGCGATTACATGCTCGGGCTGCTGCGAACGCATGTGGGGTGCAACCTGAAATGGCTTGCGCAACGCATCGCCACCCTCGTGTCGTTCATCGAGTTTGACGAGCAAGGCGATGGCGGATATTGAAGCCACGGCCGCCAGCGCGCCAATGGCGAGCATCGACACTTCGGCATGTCCGCGTCGTTGCCCTCGGCAAAGTCGACCGTCGCCGGGCGCGAGGTGCTTCGCCATGACTTTCGTCAATAATTGCCTTGCCAACACGACTGGATATGCCGCCTGGGATCAATCAATCGAGAACAGTGCAGATGAGACGCTCAGAGTATACCAACTCGCCACCGAAGGGGCTAGCGCTGGGGGCCAATCGTTGGGGCGTCGCTCGCGCAACGCGGCATTGGCTGCGAGCGCAGGTGATCTGGGAAGAATGTGCGAGCCGACGGCGTGTCGTTAGTTGGCCGAAAGTTTGTCGTCTGCCGCCGGGGGGGCCAAGGTCTGGATGGCCTGGGCGTTTTGGCCATTCCAGATGCGAATGATACTGGCTTGACCCGCGGCCACGACGATCTTGCCATCGGCGCTGGCATCGGCGCAGTACATGAAGTCGGCCGCGCCGCCAAAAGTTCGTACCTGGCCGCCGTTACTCGAACGGAAGACACGCACCGTTTTATCGCCGGAACAAGAGAGCGTGTCGTCGCCAGTGCCTTGATAGGTGATCGAAGTCACTTCCTTGCCATAGTTCTTGATCGTGCGGGCCTGTTCGCCCGTTGTGAAGTTCCAAACCTTGATTTCGGTATCGGCGCCGGCGGTCGCCAGCTCGCGTCCATCGGCCTTCCAGGCAATCGACAACACATGATGCGTGTGGCCTTCGAGCGACCGCGACAGTTGTCCATCGGCCACTTGGAACACCTTGGCAAATCGATCGGCAGCCGCCGTGGCGACGTACTTTCCGTCGGGCGAGAAGGCGAGATCGAAAATCGTGTCGCTGTGGGCCTCGGGAATTTCGCGCACCAGTTGTCCGTCGGCCGGATTCCAAATCTTTAATTGACCGCTGCGCGAAGGTTCACCTGAGCCGGTTGCCAGCAGCGAACCATCGGGACTGAAGGCGAGCGCCATGACACGGTCGGCAAGACTGTCCGGATCGTCGACGGCGCCGATCGTGCGTTCGAGGGTCCAGGTGGGCTGTGCTTGCCAGCGGACCACTTTTTTGTCTGCGCCAAAGGAAAGCAACGACGTGTCGTTGAGATACTGTAACCCGAACACGGCGCCGGCATGTTGCTCGAGCGCGTCGATCGGTTCAGCCGTATTTGCATCGACGATCAGAATTTTTCCTTCCTCGCTGCCGATCGCCAACGACTGGCCGTCGGCCGAGAAAGCGATGGCTGTGTAAGGACGCGGCGATTCGCCGACCGTCTTGTCGGCGGCGGCTTTGGCTTCTTCACTCTGTTTCAGCTCCGTCTCCGACTGGGTCACGTCGTTCTTAGCCACCGGCACCGCGTCGTTGGCCTTCTGCAAAGCCTGTTTCGAGGCCTCGACCGAGCGCGCGGCGCCTTCTTCGAGCGAGTCGGCACGTTGTTTGGCGAGCTGTGCCTCCTTGAACTTCTTATCCGTTTCTTCGGCTTTCTTGGCAGCCTGGTTGTTTTCGTTTTCGGCTTGCTGTGCAGCCTGATTGGCCGTTTGCAATTGTTTATCGGCTTCAGCCTTCTTTTGGTTGGCTTCCTGCAAAGCTTTGTCGGCTGCGGCCTTAGCGTCGGCCAGTCCCTTATTTTCCTTGTCGGCGTCGAGGGCCTGTTGTGCTTTTTGGACGGCTTCGGTTGCCTGCTTGACCGCTTCCGCGGTGTCGGCGACGGCCTTTTCGGCCGACGTTTTGGCTTCCTGGGCTTGCTTCAATTTCTCGGCTGCCTCGGTTGCCGCTTTGTCGGCCGCCTCTTTATCCTTGGTCGGCTGGGCGAGTTCGTCGGTTTTCTTTTTGGCTTCTTCCTGCGCAGCTTTGAGTGCCTCTTCAGCCTTTTTCAGGCCTTCGGTTTCGGACTTCACGCGATTCTCGGCCTCGCCGGCCAGGCGTTTGCGATATTCGACTTCGGCCCGCGCCAGAACCAACGTGCGGTCGGCGGCCGATGCGGCATCGCTCGCGCGATAGTCGCCTTTGACTTCAGCGATTTGCTGGCCGTTTTCGGCGTTCCAGAGCCGGGCAGTTTTGTTGTCGCTGGCCGTGGCGAATTTCTTGCCATCAGCGCTGACCGCGGCCGCCCGAATCGGACCACCATGATTGACTTGGCGCAGCTCGCGACCGTCGGTGGATTCCCAATGACGCAGAATTCCATCCTGCGACGCGGAGATGAATTGCGTTGGCGCGCTCAGCAATCGAGCCAACACGGTAATGGGCTGTGAATGCCCCTTCATTTCGCGCACCGGAATCGGCGGACCCGCCGGTTCGGCCGGCTGTTCGCCTTCGGCGGCCGGCGCAGCGGCTGGCGGCGACGTGATCGTGGCGACATCCCACAAGCGAATGACATGGTCTTCGCCAGCCGCTACGAGCTGAGCCATTTCCGCGCCCACAAGGGCAATCGCCGTTACCGGTGCGGGTGTTTCGAGCGAGCCGAGGGCCGTGCCGTCGTCGACCTTCCAGGCACGCAACGTCTTGTCCTTCGATGCCGAGACTAACTGCGCGTTGTCGGCGGAAAAAGCCACGCCGGTTACTTCGGCGCCATGGCCTTCGAGCGTGCGGACCGGTGTCGAGGACGCGACCTCCCAGATCACGATCTTGCCGTTGGCAAGCCCGAAGGCGGCCTTCTGGCCGTCGTTGCTCAAGGCGAACGATCGCGCTACATCTTCAATCGCAGCATCGGACAACTTGGTATTGCGACCCCGCCGCCAGAGTTTCACGTTGCGGAATCCTCCCGTGGCCAAAAGATCGCCGGAGGGATGAAAGGCGATGGACTGAATCATGTCGAGATGCGCCGCGCCGCTACCTTGATAAAGTTCACCCTTCTGCAACTCCGGATCGACGGGCTGTCCTACAAGTTGGCCGCTCGCTACGTGATAAATATACAACTGGTTCGCGCGGCCGCAGGCGACAAATCGGCCTTCCGGCGAAAGCGCCAGCGCGTAGATCGGATTGACAGCGTCCGGCAGGCGACGCCACTCGATGGGCCCGCCGCCAGTGACTTCGCCCTTGGCCCCTTGATCGATCCACAACTTGAGCAGGCCAAGTTCTTGCGGGGTAAGGTTCGTAGCGCCGCGGTCGTTGTCCTCGGGCGGCATGACGGGATCGTCTTGATGCGCGGAAACTTGCAGCAACAAGCTCTCAGCGCTCTTGCCGGGAACGACACCGGGGCCGATCGAGCCGCCTTTGAGAATCGTGGCGGGCGTTTCTAAGACGAGATCGCTTTCGGCGTCGGAGGCGTTGTGGCATGCCAGGCAATTCTTGCGCAGGATTGGCAAGATTTCCTTTTCGAAATCGACGGCTCCCTCGTGCGCGACCGCGGCGACTTCGATGGGCTCGGCAGCCGCCGGCGCCGCGGCGTATGCGAGTGCGAAGGCCGCAAGTACGAGGAGAGGCCAAGAGACGAATCGACTAGGTGAGCGGAATGACATGGGTAGGATTCCGTAAAGGTGGGGAATTGTCGCGAGGCGGTTATTTCTTCTCCGCTTCGACGGCCTCGATTTTTACAGCAACCGTTTGCACGACCTCGAGCGTTTGCCCGTTGTATTTGGGTTTGGCGCGAACGGTAATCTGATGCTCGCCCGGCGTCGCCTGGGCATTGGCTTCGATGGCGAGTTTCACTTCGGTTTGGCCGGCATCGACCTTGGTGTTTTTCAACGCCAGGCCGCTCACGCCGTTCGGCGCCTGGGCTTGAATCTCGACTTCGTCGTTGTAGCCTAACAGCCGTTTGAGCGAGACGGCTACTTCGCCGGATTCACCCTGCTTAATCGCCGCTGCTGGCGATGCAGCCGATAACTCGATTGGCGCTTCGTACACGACGAGCGTGATCGGCGTCGAAGCCGCGAACGTATCGATGTCCTTGGGTTTGGCCGCGTTGGCCAGGTCGGTCGCGCGTTTGGCGACATTCTTTTGCTCGTCCTGGGCCTGTTTCTCGGCGGCAGTCGCAGCATCGGCAGCCTGTTTGGCTGTCTCCATTTCGGCCTTGGCGGTTTCCGCCTGCTGAGTGGCTTCGGTCAATTCCTTTTGCTTCGCTTCCAGGGCCTGCTGCGCGGCGGTTGCTTGATTCGCCGCCTCGTCGGCGGCCTTCTTCGCCGCGTCGCGCTGTTGGGCCAAATTCGCGTCGTCGTTATTCTGCGCAGCCTCGTCCGCCAAACGCTTGGCGTCGGCTGCCAGTTTCTCGGCCTGTTGTTGGGCCGTTTGTTGCGCCTGGGCGGCTTGCTTCTCTT
>JAGQOS010000209.1 GCA_020427265.1 Planctomycetales bacterium | reverse complement strand
TTTCGCTCGGACATCCGATCGGCGCTACCGGCGCGATCCTGGTGATCAAAGCCCTGTACGAATTGAATCGGATCGGCAAGAAGCGTGCGCTGGTCACCATGTGCATTGGAGGCGGCCAAGGCATCGCCGCCATTTTTGAACATGGTTAATCGAAGCGCGCATCGACCGATCGAGATGGAGAACATATCAACCAATCACACTGGAAACGCCAGAGGGAGAATTCGATGGGACGCCTGGAAGGAAAAACAGCGCTGGTGACCGGAGCTTCGCGCGGTATTGGCCGCGCGATCGCGCTGGAACTGGCGCGCGAGGGAGCGAAGGTGGCGATCAACTACGCCAGCAGCGAAGCCAAAGCGCAGGAAGTGGCCGACGAAGTCACCAAACTTGGCTCCACGGCCATGATCGTGCAGGCCAACGTCGGCGTAGCGCAGGAAGCGCGGGCCATGGTCGCGCGCGTTGCCGAGGAATTCGCGCACCTCGACATCCTGGTGAACAACGCGGGCATCACGCGGGATGGCATGCTAACCAGAATGACCGACGAACAATTCATGGAAGTTGTGCAAACGAACCTCGGCGGCTGTTTTTTCTGCACGTCGGCAGCGATTCCAATCATGACGCGCCAGAGCTTCGGCCGCATCATCAACATCAGTTCGATGAACGGACAGGTCGCGGCAATTGGACAGGCCAACTACAGCGCGAGCAAGGGCGGCATTATCGCCTTCACACGCACCGCCGCCATGGAGCTATCTCACAGTGGCATTACCGTGAATTCGATCGCACCGGGCTTTACCGATACCGACATGTTCGCGGCCGTGCCCGGCCCGATCCAGGCGCAGATCAAAGCCAAAATTCCCTTGGGCCGCTATGCGCATCCCGAGGAGATCGCCAAAGCCGTAATCTTCCTGGCGGCAGACGGCGACTATGTGACCGGACAACAGATCAATGTCAACGGAGGAGCGTTCATGTAAAGACCTGGGAACGAATTTTGATCGTTCACAAAACTTTCTGCCCCGGCGGCCGGGGC
Organism: Planctomycetales bacterium; assembly: GCA_020427265.1. Taxonomy (GTDB): domain Bacteria; phylum Planctomycetota; class Planctomycetia; order Pirellulales; family JAGQOS01; genus JAGQOS01. The sequence continues at coordinate 7,014 of JAGQOS010000209.1, read as the reverse complement.
TGGCATCGGAACAGAGGCTGGTTCCCGGCCGCTTGCTGGGCGAGCAGATTTGGCGCGAGGTTGTGGAAGCGACGGCTTGCCACTCGCGCCCCGGGGAGGTGTGTCATGAAAACCGATGTTCATCTGCAACGCGATGTCCTGGACGAACTCGATTGGGAGCCGAGCATCGACGCGGCACAGATTGGAGTAACTGCGCACGAAGGAGTCGTCACACTCTTCGGCCATGTGCCGACCTACGCCGACAAGCACCTGGCCGAGGAAGCCGCTAAGCGTATTCACGGCGTGCTGGGAGTCGCCAACGAAATCGAGGTCCGCCCCGAGGGAATCGACGCGCACGACGACGAGGAGCTCGCCGCCGCCGCCGTTCATGCACTGCAATGGGATGCAAGTGTGCCCGAAGGCGGCATTCAAGTAACGGTAGAAGATGCCTGGGTCCGACTTGAAGGCAATGTTGCCGAGCACTACCAACGCGAAGCGTCGGAAGAAGCGATTCGCCGGCTTGTCGGCGTGCGCGGCGTAAAAAACGACATCCTGGTCTTGCCCGTCGAAATGCAGACCGAGATCATGACACACATCGACGCGGCGATGCAACGCAGCGCCTTGCTCAATTTGCGGCAAATCCAAGTGGAGATCCATGATCGTTCGGTCACGCTTACCGGCGATGTCCATACGCAGGCCGAATTCGCCGAGGCGGAACGTATTGCATTGGCGAATCGCGGCGTACAACGAGTTATCAATTGCCTAACTATCACTCCCTGGGGAACCGGGGTGGCGGAAGAATGGGGTTACTAGCGAATCTTCTACGTCGAGCCTATCGGCGTCCTAACAGCGAGACCTGACCATGAGCCAGAACAATAACGAGACCTTCAACCCCTTTGATCCTTCCGCCATGTTCAAAGACGTGCGCAACGCCGGTATGGATGCCATGGCCAAAACCATGGTCGAACTGGTCAATACCGATGCCTACGCCGAAGCCACCGGCGCCATGCTCGACGCCTGGCTGACCAGTTCCGGTCCTTTCCGCAAGACGCTCGAACAGAGCATGACGCAAACCCTGGCGAATCTGAATCTCCCCACGCGCGACGAGGTGACGCGTCTCGCCGAGCGGATGACTAATCTCGAAATGCGTCTCGACGACATCGACGCCAAGCTCGACGATTGCCTTCGCGCGCTGCAAAGCTTCTCGTCGCCGGGTAAATCCAAATCTTCCGAAGGGAGAAAAAAGTGACTGACGCAACCACCGATACCGCCCCGGCCGAATTCAAAATGCCAAACTTTCTCGACGCCTGCACCGCTTGGCACCAGGCCGCCGAGAAAATGCAAAGCTTCAATCGCCTCACGACCACCGACGCGAAGATCGGCCAAACTCCCAAAGAGTTAGTCTGGACGCTCAACAAGGCCAAACTCTATCGCTATGTTCCGGTCGTGCCGGAAAAAGATCGCAAACCCGTGCCTTTGTTGATGGTCTTCGCCATCATGAATCGTCCGCACGTGCTCGATCTACGTCCGGGACACAGCTTTGTCGAGTATATGCTGCGCGAGGGCTACGACCTGTACCTCATGGACTGGGGAGAACCCGGACCCGAAGATGCCAAGCTGAAGTTCGACGACTACGTGCTCGACTACCTGCCACGGGCCATCCGCAAATTCAAATCGGTGTCCGGCGCCAAAGAGTTCAGCATCCTGGGTTGGTGCCTCGGCGCGCTCATCAGCACGCTCTACGCCTCGCTGCGGCCCGACGACGGGCTGAAGAACCTGATCCTGCTTACCGCACCGCTCGATTTTTCCGACAAAACGGCCGGTGGTTTTACACGCTGGACAAGCAATGCCGCCTTCAATCCCGACCTGATCGTCGAGAAGCTCGGCAACGTGCCCGGAGAGATGATCGATAGCGGCGCGAAAATGCTCAAGCCGATCGAAAACTACCTCGGTAGCTATCTCATGCTGTGGGATAACATCGACAATCCCAAAACCGTCGAGGCCTGGCACGCCATGAACACCTGGGTGCGCGACATCATTCCCATGGCTGGCGGCGCGTATCAACAGCTGATCAACGAGTTCTATAAAGAGAATCGGTTGATGGAAGATTCGCTCGTCATACGCGGCGAACAGGTGCATCTGTCGCATTTGAAGGCGAACTTGCTGAACGTGATCGCCGAAGCCGATCACATCACGCCTCCATGTCAATCGGAACGCGTCATGGAGTTGGTTGGCAGCCAGGACAAAGAAGTGTTCCGAGTCCGCGGCGGACACATTGGCATCATGGCCGGTCGCGGCGCGGAAAAGACAACTTGGCCGCACATCGAATCCTGGTTGGCAGCCCGATCGAGCTGAGGCGACGATGAATCGTTGGAATCTACTGATCGACGAACAGGCGCTGGCCGCCGTTTTGCCGGCCGAGTATGGCCGTTTCGCGCGTCCGGTAAGCGAGGCATTGGCCGTCTTTCTCAACGGACTGCCGGAGCCGCGCCAAGCCGAGATTCTCGCCGCGCAAGGCACGCTACCACCGACGGCCAGCTTCGCTCAGCGGCTGGCGCTGCTTGCTCGCAGTTGCCCTGTGCTTCAGAAGCTCGCCCAGGTGCTGGCGCGCGATTCGCGGCTGGCGTCCGATTTGCGCGAGCAGCTACAAACGCTCGAGTCGCTCACTCCGGCTGTTCCAATGAACGCTATTCGCGAGAGTCTCGCCCGAGAGTTCGGATCGCTCGACCGGCTTGGCGTCGTACTCGACCCCTCGGCAATTGCGGAAGCCAGCGTGGCCGTCGTCATTGGCTTCCGCAGCGCGAAGTCGGCGTCATACGATGAGGGTGTCTTCAAGATTCTCAAACCCGATATTGAAGAGCGGCTCGATCAGGAACTGCAGCTAACCGAGTTGGTTGGCGCTCATCTCGACCAGCGGTGCGAGGAACTCGGCATCCCACACCTCGACTATCAAGAGTCGTTTTCTCAAGTGCGTGAGAAGCTGATGGGCGAGATCCGGCTCGATCTGGAGCAGGAGCATCTGGATCAAGCCAAGGCGTTTTATGCCGATGAGCCGCGCGTCGAGATCCCCGAGCGTCTCGACTTCTGCACGCCGCGAGTTACCGCGATGCAGCGGATTCACGGTTGCAAAGTCACCGACCATCGCCTGCCGCTGCGCAGCGAACAGCGCCGGCTGGTGCAGCTATTGATCGAGGCCTTGGTCGCTCGGCCGATATTCGCCACGGAATCGCGTGCGCTCTTTCATGCCGATCCACATGCCGGCAACCTGTTTCTTACCGATACGGGCCGTTTGGCCTTGCTCGATTGGAGCCTGGTGGGGGCGCTCGACGACCACCAGCGCGCGGCGATCGTGCAAGTCATGCTGGGAGCGATTACCTTGCATACGGAACGAATTGTCGACGTGCTTACCGAATTGGCCGAAACGCCGCCCGATGCCGGCGCGTTGCGCACGACCGTCGACGGGAGTTTGCGGCGAATCCGGCTAGGGCAGTTCCCCGGAATCGCCTGGCTCATCCGGTTGCTCGACGACGCCGTACAGTTTGCCCGGCTTCGGGTGAATTCGGATATGATGATGTTTCGCAAGTCGCTCCATACAATCGACGGCGTGTTGCACGATCTCGATGCGGGCGGATGGCGTGTCGACAGCGTCATGATGGAAGGATTCCTACGGAACCTGGCTGCGGAATGGCCGCGACGCTGGATGGCCTTGCCCAACTCGCGAGATTTCGCCACTCGACTTTCCAATTTCGACCTGACACGCTGCGTGCTCGAAGCCCCGGGTACCGCCGCGCGCTATTGGGTGGACCAACTGCGCGATCTGCTCTCGGCCACGCGTACACCGCAACAGACAAATTAGCCATGAGGAAGGACCCGTGAAACCGGTTGAATCGCTTAATCATGTCGGCATCGCCGTCCGCTCGCTGGACGAACAGCGGGCCTTCTACGAAGAGACGCTGGGCGCCGAATTCGAAGGCATCGAGGAGGTTCCCAATCAGCAAGTGCGTGTCGGCTTTTATCGGCTCAACAACGTGCGGTTGGAACTGCTCGAACCGACGTCGCATTCGAGTCCCATCGCCAAATTTCTCGAACATCGCGGCGAAGGGCTGCACCATCTTGCTTTTAGCGTCGGGGATATCGAGGCGCGCATCGCCGAACTGAAGCAAGAGGGACTGCGGATGATCGACGAAACGCCTCGTCGCGGCGCGCATGGCATGCAGATTGCCTTCGTTCACCCCAAGAGCACGCACGGAGTGCTGACGGAACTTTGTGAACCGGCCGAACCGTGATGCTTGTGAATTAGCAGACCGTCGTTATATTTCCCGTTTGTACTCGCCAGCGTTTGTCGCGAATCAGGTTGTTAGCAATGCTCCCCGCCAATTTTACGATCAAGGACGATTTTCCCGCCGTCGCCTACGATGAATGGCGAACCCTGGTCGATGCCGATCTCAAAGGAGGGTCTTTTGAGCGGCGACTCGTCGCACACACGTACGAAGGCATCGAGATCCAGCCTCTCTATGCGCGGAGCGACGTACCCGACACCGAAGACCCGCACGGACTGCCAGGATTTGCTCCCTTTCGGCGCGGCGCGAGTTTTCTCGGTGCGTCGGCAAGCGGTTGGGAACTATGTGCGGAACATGCCGCCCCGAAACTGGCGGAGACAAACTCCGCGATTCTTGAAGACGTGCAAGGTGGTGCTTGCTCGCTGCTCCTGCGTCTCGACCGGGCGGCCTGTCAAGGTCTCGACCCCGACGATGCCGCTGCGGCCCAGCTTGCTGGAACCGATGGGCTCATGGCCTATCACCTCGACGACTTCGACGCCGCGCTGCAACATGTCGACGTGGGTAAAGTGGCCGTCGCACTCGAAGCCGGCGCGGCGTTTCTACCGGCGGCAGCCATTCTCTCGGCGCTTTGGCGTCGACGCGAGGTCGACGCGAAGCAAGCGAGGGGAGCCTTTGGCGCCGATCCATTCGCTGCCCTGGCCAGCGCTGGCCAGCTTCCCTATGCGATCGATTCCGGACTCGAACAAGTGGCGGACTTGGCCGCATGGACCCACGAGCATCTGCCCCAGGTAACGCCCGTCGCTGTGAATACGTCGGTTTACCACGATGCCGGCGCAACGGCGACCCAAGACATCGCTTTCGCGCTGGCCACCGGCGTGGCCTATCTGCGGGCGATGACCTCGGCCGGCCTCGAGGTTGGCGCGGCCGCACGATCGATTCGGTTTAGCTTTCGATTGGGAACGCATCATTTTCGCGCCATCGCCAAACTGCGCGCCGCGCGGCGATTGTGGTCGCGCGTCGTCGAAGTCTGTGGTGGCGAGGAAGCCTCGCAGGCGATGCGCATCCATGCCGGCGTGGGCCGGCGCGTGCTGACCTGTCGCGATCCGTACGTCAATCTGTTACGCAATACCGCGACCGTGTTTGCAGCCGGCGTTGGCGGCGCCGAGTCGATTTCCTCCGCAGCGTTCGACTCGACCTACCGGCTTCCAGACCGTTTCAGCCGCCGCATCGCCCGCAACACACTGCTGGTTCTGCAAGAAGAAGCCCATTTGAATCGTGTCGTCGACCCGGCGGGCGGTAGCTGGTTCCTCGAATCGCTCACCGACCAGATGGCCACCAAAGCATGGGCTCTCTTTCAGGAAATCGAGCAACGTGGCGGCATGGCGGCCGTGCTCGAAAGCGGCTGGATCGCAGAACAAATCGAACAAGCCTTCGCGCCGCGCGCCGCCGACATCGCTCGCCGCAAGCAACCGATTACCGGCGTGAGCGAGTTTCCCGACTTAGACGAGCCGTCACTCGATCGCGAGCGGCCCGACTACGAGGCATTGCGCCAGTCAGCAGTGGCTCGCATCGTCAAGTCGCGGCCGGCGAATTCACGTTCGCTCGACGAATCGAATGGTCGTCGCGTCACGGCCACCGTTGCCGCAGCTACCGGTGGAGCCTCTCTTGGACAATTGGCTCGGGCGTTAGGATTCACGGACAATGCGATTACGATCTCGCCGATCCCGCCGCGCCCCTTTGCCGAGTCGTTCGAGGCGCTGCGCGACGCCAGCGACGCCTGGCTCGCAGAAACAGGGCAACGACCGCACATCTTTTTAGCGAACATGGGCCCGATCGCACAGCACACGGCCCGCGCCACCTGGTCGAAAAACTTTTTTTCCGCTGGCGGATTCGCCGCGCCGAGCAACGATGGCTTTGCAAACGCGAGCGATGCCGTGGCCGCATTCGCCGCCAGCGGCGCCAAGATCGCCGTCATCTGTTCTTCCGACCGCCTTTATCCGGAAATCGTGCCCGAATTGGCTCGGCGGCTCAAAGAAGCCGGAGCGCGCAGTGTCATCCTTGCTGGCAAACCAGCCGAGAACGAATCGGCCTGGCGCGATTCAGGTGTCAATCGTTTTATTTATCTCGGCTGCGATGTGCTGGGCACGCTCACCGACCTACTGCGAGAGGAAGGAGTGTTGGCCTGATGAGCGCGATCCCTAACTTCGCGGAAATTCCTCTGGCTGGACCAAGGACAAAAGCCACATGCGACGAATGGCGCAAGGCAGTCGGCGAGGAACATGAACAGCTTGTCTGGAAGACACCAGAGCATCTCGACGTAAAGCCGCTCTACACGTCGGCGGATCTGGCCGACCTGGATCATCTCGACACGATGCCTGGCATGCCGCCCTATTTGCGCGGGCCGTATGCCACGATGTACACGATGCGTCCTTGGACGATTCGCCAGTATGCCGGGTTTTCCACGGCCAAGGACTCGAACGCGTTTTACCGTCGTAATTTGGCCGCCGGACAAATGGGGCTGAGTATCGCGTTCGATCTCGCTACTCATCGCGGTTACGATTCCGACCATCCGCGCGTGACGGGCGACGTCGGCATGGCCGGCGTGGCGATCGACAGCATCTACGACATGCGCACGCTGTTTGACGGAATCCCGCTCGACCGCATGAGCGTGTCGATGACCATGAACGGCGCCGTGTTGCCCATCATGGCGCTCTACATTGTGGCGGCGGAAGAGCAGGGTGTGAAGCCGGAACAG
>JAGQOS010000208.1 GCA_020427265.1 Planctomycetales bacterium | reverse complement strand
CAACTCTTGAAGTCGCATACGGGAGCATCGCCATAGATGGCGGCCACCTTCTCCGGATTGGCCGCGGCCCAGTTATAGCAGTAGAGTCCGCCGCGGCTCAGGCCAACCAAGCCAACCTTTCTTCCCAGGCCATAGTTCGTCGTCAATTCTTTATAGCAAGCGTTCCAATGCTCGACTGCGGCAGGGCAACCAAGCATGTCGGGAACGCGCGCGTAGAAAATGTGAAAACCTTGCCCGAGCAATGCGATGTCGGGGGCCGGCTTGTGGCCGAAGAACTCGCCATGCCAGACCCAGGGATTGCCCGGAGCGGCCGACTTGGGAACAACGATCAGGGCGGGTTTGCCGTTGAGCTCGAAATCGTATTTATCGTATCCATTCCAATCCGACTTTTTGCCAGGAAAGGGAGCAGCCGATTCGTCCGCGTGCGATCGACCGACTAACAACGAGGCGACCATCAGGCAAATGGCCAAGAGTAGCGTCCGGCGACGGCATTCGATCTTTAACTTCATCGGGTTACACCTCGGCAGGTCGTGCTGTGCGATCAAGAGTGCAAAGAGTTCGCACTATTCGTAAATGGGAAAGAACGTGTTGAACGCGGCTTCGCAGAAGTCGCCGGGATCGTTGAATCGGCGTTGACGGTCAAGCGCCCCAATCGCCTGCATTTCGTCAGACGTAAGTTCGAAATCGATTAGCGAGATGTTCTCGGCCAGCCGTTCGCGCTGCGACGTTTTGGGGATCACCGCCGTACCGCGCTGGAGCGCCCAGCGCAACACGACCTGGCCGGGCGATCGATCGCATCGTTGGGCGATTTCTGCAACGACCGGATCTGCAAGCACCGACTCTTCGGGGCGAGACATTCCCAGCGGAATATAAGACGGTGCGCCAAGCGGCGAGAAGGCGGTAACCGTGATCTGTTCTTGCTCACAATATCGCAGTAACTTTTCCTGCGTAAGATACGGATGTAGTTCGACCTGCAACACGGCCGGCCGAATGTGCGCGTAGCTCAGCAGATCGCGAATCAGCGAACAGCCGAAATTGCAAACACCGAGATTGCGCACCAGGCCGGAACTGACGAGTTCTTCCATCGCTTGCCATGTGTCGCGAATCGGCACGGGTTCCGTTTCCATGCGCGGGTGCGATGCTGCGGGATCGAAAAACCAACCGGGCGGGTAGCGAGTTTCTGGCGTGACAAACCGCAAGCTGATCGGAAAATGGATCAGGTATAAGTCGAGGTATTCGAGCTCTAGGTCGCGGAGCGACCGCTCGGCGGCCGCGCGGACATGCTCCGGTCGGTGAAATGTATTCCAAAGCTTCGAGGTGACCCAAAGCTCTTCACGCCGACATGCTCCCGTTTGGATCGCCGCGCGAATCCCGCGGCCAACCGCTTCTTCGTTACCGTAATCACAGGCGCAGTCCAAATGCCGATAACCGGCTGAAACGGCGTCGGGCACGAGCGTTTCGAGTAGATCGGCGTCGATTTTCCAAGTGCCCAGTCCGACGCGCGGCAAACGAGCGCCATCGACGAGCGTGAGTGTATCTTGCATGGCTTGATGGGGTTTTCGACGAATGTCGGAATGGAATCGCGCGGCTACCAACGCGCGAGAGAAGTCGCTATCGTAACCGCCCCAGCCGCGCACGTCGACCAGGAGAATGCGATTCGAGCGGATCAGGCAGCCTGATCCACCGATTCGGATCGCGGCCGATTAGAACGGAACCACCCTTCGCCGAGAACCGACAGGGCGATGCGATCTTCGAGATTCGGACGAAACACGGTCAGCAGCAAAAGCGGCAAGTACCAGGCCATGTAGACGCCGCCCTCTTGCGGGTGCCAAAACTGGGTGCCGAGCATGATCGCCGCCGAGCAACTCATCAGCGTGCCCAGATTCTTCTGAGCCGGCCAAATGGCGAAACTTACACTCAGCGCCGCAAACGCCGCCAAGACCGGCATGCGATACTCGGGAACATGATATTTCCAAAATCCGCCGAGGTCGGTCATCATTGGCACGCGCCAACCGAACATAAGCTTGACCTGCGCCAGGAACGATGCCAGATCACTCGATGTCAGGGCAAGTGTCGAAACCAGCAGCGCGATAGAAATGAGGACACCGATTACAAACCGGGCTCGGCCGCGTTGCCAATAGAAACCGACCCAAAGCGGCAACAGGAAGACAGGGAAATAGGTAGCGCCAATCGCCCAGCCCATAAGCATTCCCGAGACCAGCGGCCGCCGATAGCTTTCGAGCGCCCAGATTAAAATAGCCGCCGGCAATACATGATCGGAGTAACCGGTCCAGATCGCCGTATAGGGCAACAACAAGTACAGCGTTGCCGCGGCGATCCCCGTCTTCATGTTATCGAAGTGACGATAGCCAATGAGCACTAACGCAATCACGATCGCCAAGTGCGAGAGAATGGTTACCGTGCGCGCGGTTGCCGCATTGACGAGAAATCGGCCGCCGCTGGATGAGAGTTGCGCGGTTTCGCCGTCAACCGGTTCGTCGGCAACGATTGACTGCGTTGAGATCGCCGGAATCAAAAACAGCCAAGTATGCCCAGGACCATTGGTCGCCAGGCTTTCGTCGCCCTCGCGCACTTCCTGCCGCATGAGCATTTCGTGGGCTCGCTGCGCGGCCATCAGATCCTTGCTGGAAACAGCGCTCGTGACGACATTCGCCATAAGAAATATCAGCAACGCGGCGCCAAGGAACGTGAGCCCGCCCACGCTAAGGTTGGGCTCGAGCAAGGGACGCCGCACCATGATCGGATCGACAAGCAACCGAATAAGAAAAACGGCACTAATGCAGAACAACCACACATAGCCGCTATGCTCTGCAAACTCGGCGCCGGAGCGGGCGCCGAAATGAACCATCAACAGCCCCGGCGCGAACAGAAGCAGCCCGATTAGGTCGAAATTGCGAATGCTCCAAAGCCGGCTGAACTTAAAGAAGATCGCCAAAATGAGCAACGACGACAGGTAGGCCCAGGTCGTCGGCGGCACCCGATGATACTCGAACAGGAATTCGTGCACGGGTCAGTCGTTGCCGGAACACTGCGGGACGAATGCTCAAGACGCCGGAGCGCGCCAAACCTATTCTGGCGAAAAGACCCCTGCGCCTAGTAAAAACAATCTTTCAGATTACTCTTTTTCCTGCTAATTGCAACCGGCGGCGACGGGCATTTCTTGGCTCTAACAAGCAATTTTCGGCTTGTATCCCGCAAAACCAGATCCTTGAAATGGGCCATTGCCGCGTTAGAAGACAACTTGGCCGCCCACGTCGGGTTGAGATTCGGCAAGGAGCGAGCACTTGACCGATTCCGTGCAAACGCGTGTTGGCGGCGGCTGGTAACCCGAATCGCCCGGGTAAGCGAAACGCCTTGAAACGTGGTATCATCGCTCGGTTCGGCATGCGTGTAGCGGAGGTCCACAGGTCATTTCGGCGAGGCGTCATTGCGTGTCGACATTCAGCCGATGGTTCACACTCTTGAGACTACGGATCCAAAAATGATGACGGAAGCTACAAAGATCGTCGCGATCGTTATCGCCATCGTGCTCGGCATTGGCATCGAGACATATGCCCAGACGGCACGCGACACCAAGGCCGCGGAGGAAGAACGTATCGCGAAGATGGAATCGATTGCCGAATTAGCGTTAGTTCCGCCGCAGCTCAATACGGCCCCACTTCCTGAATACGGCTACGACAAACTCGACTACGGGATGACGATTGGCATTGCGCGCACGCCGGGCGGACGAATCTGGGCTTGCTGGGTTGCCGGTGGCGATAGCCCCAAAGCTTTCTTCGTGCTGGCTACGAGCGACGATCAGGGCGAGCATTGGTCGGCGCCGCGGCTTGTGCTCGACTCGCATTCGCCGGAACTACCGATCGATCGCAGTATTTTGGTTGGCAACTTGTGGACCGATCCTGTTGGCCGCTTGTGGCTCATCTTCGACCAATCGATGCATATGTTCGACGGCCGCGCCGGAGTATGGGCCACCGTCTGTGAAAACCCGGATGCCAACAAACCAACCTGGTCGAGTCCCGAGCGCATTTGGCACGGCGTAACCTTGAATAAACCGACCGTCCTTGCCAACGGCGAATGGATGTTGCCCATTTCGCTCGACCAGCGTGAAGGTTTTGGCCCCTTCAAGGGTTGCTTTCGCGAACTCGACCCGCTGCGCGGCGCGAATGTTTTTGTGACGACCGACGAAGGCCAAAGTTGGCAGCGGCGCGGCGCGGTCCGCTTTCCGAATCCCGATTGGCACGAACACATGATCGTCGAACGCCGGGACCAATCACTGTGGATGCTCGCTCGTACACGGCCGGGCATCATGGAATCGGTGTCGACCGACGGAGGCCGCAGTTGGTCTCCGCCAACGCCATCGGCGATCAAACACCCTAACGCGCGATTTCATATCCGCCGCTTGGCGTCGGGGCGATTATTGTTCGTGAAGCACGGCGATCGTATCGACTCGCATGCCGGGCGCGTCCAACTTTCGGCCTGGCTCTCTGACGATGACGGCCAAAGTTGGCGCGGCGGCCTGGTGCTCGATGAGCGCCAGGGCGTTTCCTATCCCGATGGATTTCAAGCGCCCGACGGCACGATTTTTTTCTCCTACGATCGCAATCGCGCAACCGACGGCGAGATCTTGCTGGCCCGTTTCACCGAGGACGACATCTTGGCGGGCAAGCTCGTTCAGCCGCACTCGAAGCTCAAGATGCTCATCAGTCGGCCCCAGGCCCCGCGACAACAAAAGCCATGAAGCAGCCATACGCTTCCAACGGAGCCGTTTTGCGAGGTTGTTGCGCCGTCGACGATTTGACCCGCTGGGTTCGGCTGCCGATACTGGGCCTTTTCTTGCAGACCACTTGCACGTCAGGCAATTCTCATGCTCGCAATCGCACGCAACTCTTCGATTCGATTCCTTGGCCTGCTGACAATCGCAGCCATGATTCTTCCAACCGCATGCGCGCAAGCGCGGCAACCGAACATTGTTTTCATTCTGGCGGATGACATGGGCTTCGGCGATGTTCAAGCGTTGAATGGCGATTCGCGCATCCCGACGCCTCATATCGATTCGCTCGCACGCGACGGCATGACCTTCACCGACGCCCATACGCCTTCGAGCGTTTGCACGCCGACTCGCTACGGCACATTGACCGGGCGTTACTGCTGGCGCACCCGGCTCAAACGGGGCGTGCTCGGTGGTTATAGCGCTCCGCTGATCGACGCCGATCGGCGTACCGTGGCGACGATGCTGGCCGCCAACGGTTATGTGACCGGCGCCGTTGGCAAATGGCATCTCGGCATGAACATGACGAGCCGCCAGGGCAACACGGTCGACGACCGTTGGGACGGCGACGGCGGCGTCGACTTCCGCAAGCCAATCGCCGACGGGCCAACGACGCGCGGCTTCGGCTATTACTTCGGCGTCAGTGCGTCGTTGGACATGGCGCCCTACGTATGGATCGAGAACGACCATTTCGCATCGCTGCCCACGAAACAGTTTCCCGGCCAGAGTTTTCCCGCCTTCGCGCGGAAAGGGCCGCAGGCAGACGATCTGCGCTTCAGCGAGGCGCTCGATGACCTGGTGGAAAAAGCCCGCGACTTCATCCGCGCAAACGCCCAGGGCGAGAGACCATTCTTCCTTTACCTGCCGTTGACCGGGCCGCACAAGCCGGTCGCGCCGCATGAGCGATTCGTCGGCGCGACGGAACTCGGGCCGTATGGCGACTTCGTCGTGAATGTCGACAATGCGGTGGGCCGCGTTCTTTCGGTGATCGACATTGCGGGGATCTCCGACGAAACGCTCGTCTTTTTCACTTCGGACAACGGCTCGTACATGTATCGGCTCGATCAAGCCGATGCGCGCGACCATGTCGACGATCCCGCGCAGCAGGCGTTCCGCGCCGACCGGCATCGGTCGAACGGGCCGTTTCGCGGCACGAAGGCCGACATTTGGGAAGCCGGTCATCATGTGCCCTTCTTCGCCCGCTGGCACGGCCAGATCGCAGCGGGGAGCCGCTGCGATGCAACTATCTGTTTGACCGACCTATTCGCCACGGCGGCCGATCTAGTGGGAGCGAAAGTAGCCGATGACGAAGCCGAAGACAGCTTCTCGATCGCGCCGCTGCTGCGCGGCAAGGAAATGCAGCCGCCGCGCGCCCCGGTTATCCACCATTCGGCCGGTGGCATGTTCGCCATTCGCGAAGGACAATGGAAGCTGGTAGCCGGCAACGGCTCAGGTGGCCGGCAAAGCCCGAAAGGCAAACCGTTCGCGCGGCCTTATCATCTGTATGACCTAACGGCCGACCTCGGCGAAACGACCAACCTGATCGACAAGCACGCTGACGTGGCCAAACACCTTGAAGCGAAACTCGAAGCCATTCGCACCGGCGGCCGCAGCCGGTAGGGCTAACGCGGAAACTTACAGAAGCGATGTTGCTTTATCCAACATTAGCCGAGTCGAACGACCGCGTATTGGTGTGACTATCCGATAATAAGGCGTGATCGATGACTCCAGAATCCTTCCTAAGGCAGTATACGCAGGCGTTAGGTTCGCAACTATGGCGTCAGGTCGCTCCTCTCATCCATGCAGACGCCTGTGTGACCTTTTCAACGGGAACGGTGCACAAAGGAAAAACAGCCGTACAAGAGGCTTTCGAAAACAACTTCTCGGCCATAGAAGGCGAGCATTACGAGATATCCAATGTTCATTGGGCTTTACGCAGCGACCAGGTTGCCGTGTGCTTGTTCGATTTCAACTGGGCGGGCCGCATCGAAGATCGCGAAGCATCCGGCGGGGGCAAGGGAACTTCAGTGTTAGTGAGAAATGGCTCTTCCTGGCAATTACTTGTAGAGCACTTGAGCCCACGGGGCTCGTCCTAGAGTTGGCATGCCCAGCACCTGATAAATCGCTGCAGCGGAATCTTAAACCGGTCCGTGCATTGCTATCGCAACGCGGCTGTCCGCGTGTAAGTGTTGGTAAGCTCAGGGGCCCAAAGCAATCTCCGGGTCCCAAGGAATTTTGCCCGGCCGGGGTTGAAGCGGACGCACCCGTTGAAGGTTCCTTCACCCAAGTTTCGCGCTCGGGTCCTACGCGAAATCTGAAAAAAATTTTCACGCCCAACTCGTTTTCCACAGGCCGGTCAGGAATTCCAATTTCGCCTGGGAAATCGGCCCAAATCGGCCCTTCACACAAGCGTAAAGCTAGCTTTACTAGCAAGGGTAAATCTTGGGTAACCTATTGAAATAAAACGATTTGTGGCAAATTACAAAAAGTCGTTGACGCGCGATCGATTGTGAGTAAGATTTGACCCCTGTCGCCATATATGTTGTAGCACTGAGGGCATCGGCTACAATATATGGTGGTTTTTGGATGGTTTATCTCCCGCCAGTCGCCGATTCCGGCCGATACCGGCTGGCAGGGCCCCAATACAAACCTTCAAGACTCATCCCAGGGAATTAAGATACTATACACGTGTTCATGTGATTGGATTCTCGTCGCGAACACGCACAGGTATGGATGCCCACTGGTCAACTTAACGCAGAAGGAGCTGTTCTCATGTCGACAGCGGAAGTTTCTCTCTCCGATCGCTCTCGTTCGACCTCGCCGCGGCGTCATAGGCATGCGAGCCACGCCGGCAACAAGCTTTCCATCCCACAAACATTCTGCCCGACCGATGTCGCCGACCCGTTCGACACCGTGGAGTGGGAGAAGCGTTCCGCCCAGATCAAGGGCGAGAAGGGTGAAGTGCTGTTCGAGCAGACCGATTGCGAGATCCCGGCTCGTTGGAGCCAATTGGCCACGAACGTGGTCGTAAGCAAGTATTTTTACGGCGAAGTCGGCACCGAGCAACGCGAAAACAGCGTCCGGCAGTTGATCCATCGCGTGACGCGCACGATTGCCGACTGGGGCACCGACGACGGCTACTTCGCCACGGAAGCCGACGGCGAGCAATTCTATCGCGAACTCACTTGGCTTTGCCTGCATCAGCACGGTGCGTTCAATTCGCCGGTCTGGTTCAACGTGGGCCTGTACCATCAGTA
>JAGQOS010000207.1 GCA_020427265.1 Planctomycetales bacterium | reverse complement strand
TAGAGCATCTTCTCGAAATGCGGCACCATCCAACGTTCGTCGACCGAGTAGCGGGCGAAGCCTCCGCCTAGATGATCGTAGATGCCGCCGGCCGCCATGCGGTCGAGCGTCAGGCGCACCATTGAGAGCACGCCGTCTTGCCGATGTTTCCGCCAATGCCGTAGCAACACCTGAAGGTCGAGCGAATGCGGAAACTTGGGCGCCTGGCCAAAACCGCCATGCTGAAAATCGAATTGCCGCTCGAGTGCGGCGGCGGCGTGATCGAGTAGCTCGCGGGAAATCTCTTCCGGAACCCCGGGGTCGCTGGCGCGCTGCAATTCCTCGGTCAGCCGGCTCGCGCCGGCGAAGACATCCTCGCGGCGATTGAGCCAGGCATCGGCCACGCCATGAAGCACCTGACCCAAACCCGGCATGCCCATGCGCGGTTCGGGTGGCCAGTACGTGCCGCCGTAGAACGGTTGCAAGTCCGGTGTCAGAAAGACCGACATCGGCCAGCCGCCCCGGCCCGTGAGCATTTGCACGGCGCTCATGTATATGTGGTCGAGGTCGGGCCGTTCTTCTCGATCGACCTTGATCGAAATAAAATGCTCGTTGAGCAATGCGGCGATGGCCTCGTTCTCGAAGCTTTCATGCTCCATCACATGGCACCAGTGGCAAGCCGAGTAACCGATTGAAAGAAAGATCGGCTTCGCTTCGAGGCGCGCACACTCAATCGCCTCGGGGCCCCAGGGGTACCAAGCGACAGGATTGTCTCGGTGTTGCAGCAGGTACGGACTTGTCTCGCCCGCGAGTCGGTTGACCATGGGAAACGACAGCACGAAAAGAACCGTAAGCGTAACCCGCGCCGACTCGCGAGAATTCGCGAGTTGTAAGCCCCAACGACACAGATTCGCCTTCAGCTAGCCAGTATCATCGTGCAGCGGCGGCGCCTTTGCAACCATCCGAATGGGTGCCGATGCACCTCGCCAGCTTGCAACTTGCCCCCTGTTCGGCGAGAATCAGGAGATCAT
Source organism: Planctomycetales bacterium (assembly GCA_020427265.1). Lineage (GTDB taxonomy): Bacteria > Planctomycetota > Planctomycetia > Pirellulales > JAGQOS01 > JAGQOS01. The sequence goes on along the minus strand of JAGQOS010000207.1, from coordinate 7,060 downwards.
GCTCCTCCAATCGCTCGCAGATCCTCCGAAGTTAGGCGACGTTCTCGGCCACGGCACGGTTGGCGCCGTGTATCGATCACAGCTCGACGACGGGACGTCGATCGCCGTAAAGGTGTTGTCTCCCAATGTTTCGCACGATGAGAAGGTCAAGCGGCGTTTTGAACGCGAGATGCTCATCCTCGAAAAGCTCAAGCATCCGAACATTATCCGCTATCATGGCGGCGGCAAGATCGACGGCCAGCTCTACTATGCCATGGAACTGATCGACGGCGGGTCGCTCAAGCAGTTGCTCGTGCGCCATCGCCGATTTTCCTGGCAGCAAGTCGTCGAGTGGGGCATTCAGATCTGTTCGGCCCTGCAGCATGCCCACAACCACGGCATCGTTCATCGCGATCTGAAACCGGGCAATCTCTTCCTGATGCGCGATGGGCGGCTCGTACTCGGCGACTTCGGCATCGCGCTCGATACCGGCGAAGCCGATCTGACCGGCGATGGAATTACCGTGGGTACATACGCTTACATGCCGCCCGAACAAATTTGCGCGGGCCAAACCATTACGAATCAGACAGATCTCTACGCGCTCGGGTGCGTGCTGTACGAGTTGTTAACTGGCCAGCCGCCATATCGCGGTGAGAATTTCGCGCAGATCTGGGAGCAACATTTGCATGCCGAAATTCCCGATCCGCGCGCCGAAGGCGTCGACGCCCCCGATTGGCTGGCCACGATGATCATGCGTCTGCTCGAGAAAGACCCGCAGCAACGGCCCTTCAATGCCCGTATGGTCGAAGGCCAATTCAAACAAAACCGCGAACGCATGCGCGAAGAGGGCATGGATGTGGAAGTCCCCGGCGGGAGCCTCAGCCTGTTGCAGGAAGAGTTACCCTTTCAGGCCAGTCAGCCCGCCGATGTTTCCTGGTTGCGGCTTGCCAGTCTCGTGCTAGCAGCCGCTGCGATCGTGGGGGCGGCGTGGTTGATCAACCAGCGGTAGACGAGTATCGTAATCGCATCGCCTGCCGCCGCTGCTATTCCAGGCGGCTTGTTTTCAGGTAGCGAGCGGATTTCGAGCATGTTGGCACGACAAGGATTAGTCGCTTGAAGCCAAGTATTGCGTTAGGCAAATTCGAATTCACGCCGGTAAGCATCAAGATCTCCGGCAGGCCCGCCGTCGAAGAGTGGGCCGCACCCTTGCGCTTCGCGCTCTGGTGCCAAAGAGCGAGTCCCTGGTGGATTGGCGACCTGCTGAACGCCGGCGACGAAGCCTTTGGCGAGATGTTTTCGCAAGTGTGCGAAGGCGAAATCTCTGGCGACATGCTGCAACGTTACGAATCGGTCGCCCGGCGCGTGCCGGCCGAGGTGCGCCGGCCCAATCTCTCGTGGTCCGCGCATGCGGCAGTCGCCCGGTTGCCGATCGAGCAGCAGCGACGCTTGTTGCTTCAGGCCGAAGAAGAAGGCTGGTCGAGCGAAGTCCTGCGTAAAAAGGCCCGGCAAGTCGCTCCCTGATCGCCGCCGCCATCGAAGCTGCTAGCAAGTGGCTTCCGGCTCGAATCGCTGCTAGCGGCAAAAATCGCCGGTTCGTTTCTAAAGAATCGCCGCGCGCCCGGTCGATACAGCGGAGCTAGAAGGCGTAAGCCGTATCGAACAGGAAAGCTTTAACGATTGCTTTAGCCAAAAGGGAATGGTCATGGCGCGACAGGAAGATATTGCCAAGCTCAAACGAATCTTGATCAGCCGTCGCGACGCCCTGCGCAAAGCACTGGCCGGTGACCTCAGCGCGCTGAAGGAACTGCGCGAACAGTCGGGCGGCGACGCGGCCGATTTCGCCTGCGACTCGGTTCAAGACGAAATCAGTTCTCAGTTGGCTCAGGTCGAAAGTCGCGAGCTATCGCAAATTGAACATGCCTTGAAGCGGATGGAGCAAGGCACGTACGGAATGTGCGAGGTGACCGGCAAGCCGATTCCGATGGCCCGCCTGGCCGCCTTGCCCTACGCGACGATGTGCGTGGAAGCACAGCGCGAGCTGGAATTGCGCGGTTCCATGCCCTCGGACGACGATGATTGGGGCCGCGTACTCGACGTGGCGACGGACGATTCCGCTGTGAGCCTCGGCGACTTCGACGTCGAATTCGGTTGAGCCGGCCGACGAGCCACTACTCGACGGCTCGTTCGCGCTCACTGGATATCCTAAATTGCCTCGCTTCGCGGCGATGGTTCTCTAACGCGGCGTTTCCCAAAAAAATCTCGCGCCGCGCGGAATAACGACGGCGCGCTTGGCCGAATCCCCTACGTCTGGATCGACGGGATGCCGTTTCCAGACGCTCATCTGCATTTTCGGTCGAGTCGATTCCTAGTGCGCGCGCCGCATGCTTTTCTAGGCGGCGGCCGCGCATTTCCGGGGAGGGCGGTAGCGATGCGCGCGAATCGAATGATTCTGATCCTTGGTCTCTGTGAAATCTTATGTGCTGGCATCGCTTCGGCGCAGGAGGAACCTCAGCCCGACTTCGGCTACGATCTATTTCATCGCAATTGGGCCGCGCGTGACCAGATTTCACCCGCCCTAGGCGACGGCCTGGGACCGTTTTTCAACGCGCGTTCGTGTGTGGCATGCCACAACCAGGGCGGATCGGGCGGTGGCGGTCCGGCGGAACACGATGTCGATCTTCTCACGCTGACGACGATCGAGGCTCGTGGCCTGAACGCCGATACGGACCAGTTTCCGCCCTTCGAATTGTCAAAGTTTCGCCAAGACCCAACGCACCCCGGACTGATCGATCAATCGAGTGTCGTTGTGCATCGGCATCACGAAGGCGAGGTGCGTAACTGGGCGCGCCCCCCGCAGGAAAAATACGAACAAATGCGCGAGCGTTGGCTTGGCCAGGATCGAGTGAAGATTCTAGGTTCATTTGCTGCCGCCACTTCTACGCCGTTCGGAATCACGGGATTCGCCGGCAACAACACCGATCGGCTGGTCGTCGTCGAACGCAGCCAGCGCAATACACCGGCGCTCTTTGGCGCGGCGTTGATCGACGCCATTCCCGCGGCCTCATTGCAGAAGCTGGCGAACCATCAGAACAGCCGCTATCCGGAAATCTCCGGGCGGGTAGCGCCGGGCGGCGGTAAGTTTGGCTGGCGCGGCCAGACGGCGACCCTGCGGCAATTTGTCGTGGGCGCGTGCGCCAACGAACTAGGTCTGCAGACGGAGGGAAATCCGCAACCGAAAGACTTCGTTACGAACACCGAGACCGACGGCTTCGACATGTACGAGGAACAAGTCACCGCCCTGGTCAACTATGTGCGTTCGCTGGAACCGCCCGAATCGGAAGTACCGCAGGACAAGAAGGACAGGTACGTGTATGAACGGGGCCGCGCCCACTTTAACCGCGCGCACTGCAACGCCTGTCATGTCGCCGAAATCGGTGCGGTCGCGGGCATCTATAGCGACTTGCTGTTACACGACATGGGACCGGGTCTCTCGGATCCCGCGGCGCTGTCGCCGTCGCTTTCGTCGCGTGGCTACTACGGCACAGCCAATCTGATCGCCGTTTCCGACGAAAGCAAGCAAGAATGGCGAACGCCGCCGCTTTGGGGCGTGCGTCATAGCGCGCCATACTTGCACGATAGCCGGGCCGAAACGATCGAAGCGGCTATCTTGGAGCACGGCGGTGAAGCGGCCGGTTCGGCCAAATTCTTCCAGCGTCTGTCGGGAAAAGCCCGCTACGAACTGGTGACCTTCGTCAACTCGCTCTGAATCAGGGGCGGCCGCCCCACGGATCCTCGGGTGCAAAGTTGCCGAGGGCCGGGTATCATAGGCGGCGTGCGATGCGTCACTGCGTCGGGTTCATAAGACCGCGCCTCGCTATCGCAGGGAATCCCTCATGCGCTAGTGAAGCGCGTCGTTTGCAGCCCCTCGCGATTGGCTGCCGCGAACCTGGCCCGACAACTCGGCGTCCTACGTCCATGCCGCGGAAGATCTGGAAAATCTGGTGGTCTCGCCCTGCCGGCGGACGCGAATTGCTGCAACTGGCTGTGCCTTTGGTGGTTTCGACTGTTTCGTGGACGGTCATGAATTTCATCGACCGGATGTTCCTCTTCTGGTACTCGCAATCCGCGATCGCGGCGGCGCTGGCGGCCGGAGTCACACATTTCGCGCTGCTCTGTTTTCCGCTTGGCATCGCTTCCTATGCCACGACATTTGTCGCCCAGTACCACGGCGCCGATCGATCCGAACGAATTGGCGCCGCCGTGTGGCAGGCTGTCCGCTTTGCCGGTTATACGACACCGTTGCTGCTGCTCGGCATTCCGTTGGCTCCAAAGCTCTTCGCGCTCTTTGGCCACGATCCGGAAATACAAGCCCTTGAAGTTCTCTACTTTCAAGTGCTCACGTTTGGCGCTGGCGCGTTGGTCTTGGGGGCGGCCCTGGCGGCCTACTTCACCGGGCGCGGCATGACTAAGGTCGTGATGTATGTCGACTGCAGCGCGGCGGTGGTCAACATCGTGCTGGATTATCTCTGGATCTTTGGCCATGCTGGCTTTCCCAAATTGGGAATCGAGGGTGCGGCCTGGGCGACGGTCGCTGCGCTGTGGATGAAAGTGGTCGTCTACTTGGTCGTGATGTTGGCGCCGAAGTCGCGCGAGGCCTTTGGCCTGGTGTCGGGGCGCCGGTTCGATGGCCTATTGATGCGCCGTTTGCTGCGCTTCGGCGCGCCGAGCGGTTTGCAATTGTTTGTCGAAGTGTCGGCCTTCACCTACTTCGTCTTGCTTGTCGGCATGCTTGGCCGCGATGCGATGACAGCCACTTCGCTGGCGTTCAATGTGAACAGCATCACGTTTGTGCCGATGTTTGGCCTGGGGATGGCGGTCTCCACGTTGGTCGGCCAGCAACTGGGCCGCGACGCGCCCAATCTTGCCGCGCGCGCCGCCTGGACGGGATGTCAGATCGGGATCGTTTATTCTTTGTTAATGGGGGCGCTCTATGTTTCGACACCCGACCTGTTCCTGTTTGGCCATGCCGCCGGCGTTGCCACAGGGGAGTTCCAAACATTACGCGCGACGACGGCCCTGTTGCTCAAATTCGTCGCCGCGTATTGCCTGTTCGACACGGTCGCAGTGATTTTTGTGAGTGCGATCAAGGGCGCAGGCGATACACGCTTCATCCTGGGCGTGACGCTGCTCATGTCGCCCGTTCCCATCGCACTCGCCTGGGCTGGAATCAACTATTTCGACGCGGGGCTCCTCTGGTGTTGGACCGTGCTAACCGGATGGATCTGTACGGCCGCGGTCATCTACCTGGTTCGGTTCCTCGGCGGCCGATGGCGCGAGATGCGCGTGATCGAACCGGATTTGGATCCGCAGTCGCTGCGAGTTGACCTCCGCGCGCCCTTAACGGGGCAGATCGGGCCGGAGATCGCTGCCGCAGCGGTGGAGATTTCACCGTGAGATTGGTCAAGCTTGCCGCCGCCGCGCTTAACCAAACACCGCTCGACTGGGAGGGCAATCGAGCGAATATCGTCGCTGCGTTGCGCGCCGCGCGGCGGCAGCGAGCCGCGATTGTCTGCCTGCCGGAATTGTGCATCACCGGCTATGGTTGCGAAGATGCGTTTCTTTCGCCCGGCATTCGCGAGATGGCGCAACGCGTGTTGCTCGAGATCCTCCCGGAAACCAACGGGATGGTTGTCTCCCTTGGATTGCCGCTATTGCACGGCGGCAGCGTCTACAACACGGCCTGCCTGGCCGCCGACGGAAAAATCCTAGGCCTCGTGGGCAAGCAAAATCTGGCCAACGATGGAATTCATTACGAGCCGCGTTGGTTTCGTCCCTGGCCTCGCAGCAAGCATGCGGAAACAGAGGTCGGCGGACAGATCGTGCCGATCGGTGATTTGATTTTCCATTGCGGCGATGTCCGCATCGGTTATGAAATTTGCGAAGATGCCTGGGTGCCCGATCGACCAGGTGCGGAGCTGGCGATCGACGGCGTCGACCTGTTGCTCAACCCCAGCGCGAGCCACTTTGCGTTCGCCAAGCAAGCGATACGCCAGCGACTGGTGCTCGACGGGTCGCGCGCTTTCGCGACGGCCTATGTTTACGCCAACCTACTAGGGAACGAAGCCGGCCGCGCGCTCTACGATGGCGGCAACATGATTGCTTCGCAAGGAGAGATGCTTGCGGAACAGACGCGGTTTTCGTTCGCCGAATTCCAACTTACGACGGCCGTCGTTGATCTGGACGACGTGCGCAGTGGACGCGCCGAGCGTGGCGGTTTCGAAGCGGACGAATCGCACCGGCGGAAGTTCGTCGTGCGCTCTAACTTCACGCCGCCGCGCTGCGAACTCGAAACGCCCGCAACTACACTGCCCGCTTGGGAGGCGGGGAAATCAGTCAAGGAAGAAGAGTTCTCGCGCGCGGTCGCCCTCGGCTTGTTCGACTACCTGCGGAAGAGCCGATCAGGTGGATTTGTCGTCAGTCTCAGTGGCGGCGCCGATTCGAGCGCCGTGTCGACGCTCGTCGCGATGATGGTTCGTTTCGCGCTCGCCGAACTGGGAATCGACATGCTGCGCGACAAGTTGAGTTGGCTGCGCGGACTGGCCGCGGCAAACGAGGAGCGCGCCATCGTCGAAAATTTGTTGACCTGCGTCTATCAGTCGACGCGCAATAGCGGTCCCATCACGCGCGCGGCGGCCGCCGGGTTGGCCCGAGCGATTGGCGCTCGGTTCTTCGAGTTCGATGTCGATCCGCTGCTCGAAACGTATGTCGCGACCGTGGAGAAGGCGATCGGTCGCCCGCTGGCTTGGGAGACCGACGACATCGCGCTACAGAACATACAGGCTCGTGTCCGTTCTCCGGGCGTGTGGTTGTTGGCGAATCTTTCGGGCAGTTTACTGCTTTCGACGAGCAATCGCAGCGAAGCGGCCGTGGGCTACGCCACGATGGATGGCGACACGAGCGGAGGACTGTCGCCGATTGCCGGCATCGACAAGGCGTTTCTAAGATATTGGTTGCGCTGGATGGAAACCCAAGGACCCGAGGGAATCGGCCCGCTGCCGGCGCTGCGCGCGGTCAATGAGCA
>JAGQOS010000206.1 GCA_020427265.1 Planctomycetales bacterium | reverse complement strand
CGACGCAGTCTGGCACTTGGTGCACTTCATCAAAGAGACGGGTGAGCGACGCCGCGAAGGCTTGCCGCCGCTCGGCGAAGCGGATCTACCTCAGGAACTGCGCGATTTGGCCCAGGAAGCGGGAGCGACGACAGAGATCGCCCCCGAGCCGACGGCCGACGGAGATGCTGCAGCCAACGAGTCCGATGCAGCAGCCCAGCCGGCTGCGGAAGACGCGCCGGAGAACGATGAACCGCCGACAAGTGAGTCGGACAGTGAGTCAGCAGACGCCGCAGCGGAAACGGCGACCGAAGCCGACGCGCCGGCCACAGAAGACGTCGCGGACGATCCAAAGCCTGAGGGCGAGAATGCGGAGCCGGATGCCGCTTCGAGCGACGAGAACGCTACCGGCGAAGCCGCGGACTCGCCAGCCAATTCGGAAGAGGAAAGCTCCGCCACCGATTCGCCAGACGCCGCGAGCGAGGATTCGCCGGCCGACGATGGCGCTTCGAGTGACGAATCGGGAAATTAGTCTGGGTCAATACCGCCTCTTAACACGAAGCGACTGCGATGGAAAACGACTCCAAACAGGCAGAACTCGCCGAACTGAAGCAACGTGTCGCGAGCCTCGAAGCTCAGATCGCGTCGGAAAAGGAATATGCTCCTTTCCGTCCGTCGGGCTTTTATACGGCTTACTACGCCACAACGGGTTTCATGCTCGGCATCTTTGGCGCAATGGCCAGCTTGATGTTCAATGTGGTGGGCTCTGTGCTGACCGGACGTCATCCACTGGAGTTGATTCGCATTTATCTCACTTTCCCGCTGGGCGATCGCGCGTTCGACCTGCCCCCAGAGCAGAACAACCTGATGCTGGCCATCGGTTGCTGTCTGTATCTGGCGACGGGCATGGTGCTGGGCATTCCGGTTTATCTCGCGCTCACGCGTTGGGCGGGAAATAAAGCCTTGGCCGCGAAACTCGTGGTCGCCACGATCGTTTCGCTGTTCATTTGGGTCGTGAATTTCTACGGCATCCTGGCGTGGTTACAACCGGCCGTAATCGACATGTCGCCGGAAAACTTGATCGTGAATCAGGTGCCATGGTGGGTCGCTGCGGCAACGCATTTGGTTTTTGGGTGGACGTTGGCGCTAGTGTACCCGTTGGGTGATTTTCAGGCGTATCAACGCGTGACGGAGCAATCATGAGTGCAGAATCGAATAATCCCGCGTTGAGTCGCGAAGCCGAAGCGGAAGCGCGACACGAAGACTTAGTGGATGAACGCCTGGTCGCCTGGTATTTCCTGGCCGGCCTGGGCTATCTGTTCATTTCTATGCTCGGCGGTCTGCTGATGGCTCTGCAGCTCGTGCAGTGGAATCCGCTCGAAGGCAACGAATTCCTATCGCCGGGCCGCTGGCGCATGATTCACACGAATGCCGTGGCCTACGGCTTTATCGCCAACTGCTTTCTCGGCGCGCTGCATTGGGCTGTGCCGCGATTGACACTGCGCCCGGTCTTCAATCGCCACCTGTCGACCTTCATTTTTGCCGCCTGGCAAGTGGTCGTGCTATCGACAGCCGCCGGCATTTTGCTGGGCGAAGCCCAGGGGATCGAATGGGGTGAAACGCCTTGGTGGATCGACCCGCTCGCACTCGCCGGCCTGGCGCTCGTGGCATTGAATTTCATGGCGCCGATTGTCAAAACCACCGGTCCACTCTATGTGACCATCTGGTACTTCATGGCGGCCTTTATCTGGACCTTCCTGACCTACGCCATGGGCAATCTCATGCCCCAATACAGCGTGCCGGGCACAAGCGCCGGGGCGATTGCCGGCCTGTTCATTCACGATTTGGTCGGCCTGTTTGTAACGCCGCTGGCCTGGGGGCTGATGTATTACTTCGTACCGATCTTGCTGAAAAAGCCGATCTGGAGCCACGGCCTGTCGCTCGTCGGTTTCTGGGGCCTGGCGTTCTTCTACCCGCTCAATGGCATTCACCACTTCCTGTACACGCCCATTCCCGACTTCCTGGAACATGGCGCCGTCGTCGCCACGATCGCCGTCGAGTTCGTCGTTACGACGGTCGTCATCAACTTTTTCGGCACCCTGTGGGGTTCCGGTCGCGCCGTGGTCACAAACCTGCCCATCCGTTGGTTCTATACCGGCATGGTGCTCTATTTCATCACCTGCGCTCAGTGCGCCATGCAGGTGACGCTCACGTTCCAAAAGCTGATTCACTTTACCGACTGGGTCGTGGGTCACGCCCACTTGGTTATGTTCGGCGTGTTCAGCATGTGGTTCTTCGGCATGATGACCTATCTGTTCCCGCGTTTGCTCAAGCAATCGTGGTACAGCCGCTCGCTGTGCGAATGGCATTACTGGTTATCGGTCAGCGGAATCGTCGTGATGTTCATCGACCTGACCTTGGCCGGTGTCTTCCAGGGCTACTACTGGGCGTCGCTCCAGCCGTGGGAAGCCTCGATCGACGGCTCGCATCCGTTCTGGGTGACGCGAGTGTTCGCGGGCCTGGCCATTTTTGCCGGTCAAATCGTGTTCGTTTACAACCTTTGGAAAACCTGGTCGTTGGGCAAAGTCGCGCAACCGGCCATGGCCACCTAGGCTCGGCTCTAGGCTCGGCATTTCCTTCCCGCACTAAGATAAACCGAAACGAAATCCGATGTTTGAAAGTAAATCTGGCATTCTGTTGGTTGGCGGACTTGGTTTCTTCCTGTTCGCGTTCCTTTCCAACGCCGTCGTGCCGATCCTGCTTTACCAGGATATGCCGGAGCAAACGGTCGAAGAACTCGCCAGCAATAATCAAAACTTGCTGTACATGTTCGAAGATTTGAGCCGCCGTTATCCGGACCAGTTCGAAAAATATTACGGCGAGGCGAACCCGGAGAGCCTGGCCAAGGCGCTGACCATTGGCCGCAAGGTTTACACCGGCGAAGGTTGCTGGCACTGCCACAGCCAATTCATTCGCCCCGTTTCGAACGAAAGCGAGCGGTGGGGTAAGGTCGCTTCGAGCGACGAGTACCAGAACGAACTGCAGCGCCCCGTGTTGTGGGGAACACGCCGTGTAGGCCCCGACTTAAGCCGCGAGGGCGGTCGCCGCGGCAACGATTGGCATGCCGTGCATTTTTACGATCCGCAAATGCTCTCGCCCACTTCGCCCATGCCGAAGTATCGCTGGTTTTACGATGACAACTCGCCCGACAAGCCCAACGAACGCGGCCTGGCGATGATCACCTACGTGCAGTGGCTCGGCTCCTGGCTCGAGCAGTATCCCGATTACGAAAATTACACGCCGCTCGAAGAGCAGATGCGCAATCCGCTGGAATAATCCCATGGAAAAATCGAGCAAATTCGTAGGTCGCATAACTGGTGTGCTGGCAGTCATTATTTTGCCGGCCTGCTTTTGGGGCATGTCGTCGAAGTTCATCGCCCTGATCAAGCTGGTGCTGAGCGACCATCCTAAAGCGTCGGAAGCCGCCTTTGCCGTGGCGCCGATGACCAACTACATGCTGGCCACGGCCGGATTCGTGTTCCTGCTCTTCTGGGCGGCGGCCAATGGAATGTTCCGCGACATCGAAAAGCCGAAACAAACACTGCTCGATGTCGAATCTCGCCTCGATGCGCAAACCAACGACGAACACTTCAGTAGCTCCGTGCTAGGATAGGATAAACTTGAGCGATGAGTGATTATCTTGAAACTGCCGCCGAGGACGTGCCCGTCGAAAACACCAGCGCCGAAACCGAACATCGCTGGCACAGCTACATCAGCAATGTCATCCCCTGGTATGTCCGGCTGATTTGGCTTCTGTTTTGGGTCGGCGCCATCTATTATGTAATCACCTACCTCTTTCCCAAGCTCCAGGTGGAAATCGTCACACCTCCGTGAACGCCGAAGAATCAACACGGTATTGCGCGCTTTGTGGCCTGCCCGTGTTGCCAACGCTCGCCTGGTCGCGTGAGAACTCGGCTGGCGACCTCGAGTATTGTTGTTCCGGTTGCCGGACCGTGGCTTCGATCGACGAAGCCGATTCGCTTTCCGATAGCGCCGCGAGTAGCGTCTGGCGCATGGGAGTGGCGATCTTTTTCGCGATGAACGTGATGGTCTTCACGCTCGCGCTCTGGAGCCGCGATGTCTACTCGGCCGACGCCTACACAACGGAACTCGCCGATGTCTTGCATGGCCTGTTCCGTTGGGCCGCACTACTGTTTTCGCTGCCTGTGTTGTTCTTGCTCGGCGAGCCCATCGCCGTCGGTGTGTGGCAAGCGCTACGTCGCCGCAGCCTGACGACCGATTTCCTGATTCTGCTCGGCGTGAGCGCGGCGTTCGCCTATTCGACCGTGTCCGTGTTGCGCGGCGAAGGTCAGATCTATTTCGAAGTGGCCGTCATGGTCCTGGTTTTCGTTTCCCTCGGACGCTACCTCGAAGCGCGGGGCAAGCTCCGCGCCAGCCAGTCGCTCGACGAACTGTCGGCCTTGCTCCCCGCAACCGCGCGACGCCGCGATGCGCAGGGTGGCTTTACCGAAGTTGCCGCCGCCGAGATTCGTACCGACGACGTGATTCGCGTGCTCCCCGGCGAACGCTTGCCGGTCGACGGCATCCTTTGCCAGGGCAGCGCCCTGATCGACGAACAAATCGTTACCGGCGAAAGCACGGCCAGCGAAAAAACGCTCGGCGATCCGGTCTACAGTGGCACGCTCAATATCGACGGCGACCTGCAAATTACCGTTACGGCCGCCAACGGCCAGGAAACGCTCTCGCGCATCCTGGCGCTCGTGCGCGAGGCGCGTTTGGCGCGGCCCGCGTATCAACGGCTGGCCGATCGTATCGTGTACTGGTTCCTGCCCACCGTGTGCCTAATCGCTATCGTTTCGGCCTATTGGCAAGGCGCCCAGCACGGCGCCGACCGCGGCATACTAACCGCTTTAGCGGTCGTGCTCATTGCCTGCCCCTGCGCGCTGGGCTTGGCCACGCCCATGGCGCTGTGGACTTCGCTGGGGCGTGCGGCCGAGGGTGGCGTGCTGTTTCGCAGCGGCCTGGTCGTGGAACAATTGGCCAGCATTCGCGGCGCCTGCTTCGACAAGACCGGAACCTTGACCACCGGCGCAGCGCGCGCCGCCGAGTTTCTTCCCGCGGCTGCCGAGTCGCCCGAGCACCTGTTGCCGATTGCCGGAGATATCGCCGCCGGTTCTTCGCACGGCGCTTCGCAGGCCGTGCTCGCTTATGTCGAAAACCATGTCGCTGCCTGGCGGCCAACCGACCGCTGGACGGTCGAATCGCTACCCGGCCGCGGTGTGTTGGCCGATGATCCCGGCTGGGGCCGAGTGGCTCTGGGTAGCCGGCGATTGATGACGGAACTCGGCTGCGCAATCCCCGCAGACCTCGCCGACCGGCTCGAACGCGCAGCCGCCGCCTGCCAGCAGGTGTTTCTCGCCGTGGGCGATCGCGTGGCGGGGGTCTTCTTGCTGCATGAACATCTGCGAGATGAAGCGGTCGGCGCACTACAGACATGCCGGCAGTTGGGCTTGCGGCTCGCCCTGCTAACGGGCGACGATTCGAACCGCGCGCGCGCCATCGGCCAGGCCTGCGGCATCGAGTCGCATGGGCAGTTGCTTCCCGAAGAGAAAGCCGCGCACATCCAAGAACTCGCCCGCCGCGGCACCATGGCGATGATCGGCGACGGCTTGAACGACGCCCCGGCGATCGCCACCACGCAAGTGGGTGTGGCGCTCGGCTGCGGCGCCGACGTAACGCGCGACGCGGCTGGCGTTTGCCTGCTGTCGAACGACTTACGGCGTTTTCCGTGGGCCGTTCGCCTCGCGCGGCACACGCTGCGCGTGGTCAAACAGAATCTGTTCTGGGCCTTTGCTTATAATTCGGCCGGTATCCTGCTCGCCGCCACCGGGCGACTCAATCCAATTTGGGCCGCCTTGGCCATGGCGATCAGCAGTTTGCTGGTGGTGACGAATTCGCTGCGGTTGGGCCGTTTTCCGCTCGGCGTGGAACGCATATCGCCGGCCGGCTCCGCTGCGCCGGCCCTCAAGTCCGTCGATTCCGGCCATCGTCCCGCAACCGACGAATTGACCGCCGCGGGCGAGACGGCGAAAATGGGCGCATGATCGAGCTGCCACTCATTTTCGTTGGCGGGCTATTGGGTTCGGCGCATTGCATTGGCATGTGCGGGCCGTTGGCCATTGCGCTTTCCTCGGCCGGCCCCGAGCGTCTGCTGCGCCGCCAACTTGTGTTCAGCCTCGGCCGCTTGTTCACCTATGCCAGTTGCGGCGCGATGGCCGGCTTTGGCGGCGCGTGGATTTCGGCCTCGTCGCGCACGTTCGTTCTCTCGCAAGCCTGGCTCGCGCTGCTGGCCGGTGTCGTTTTGGTGCTCATGGGGCTGGCCACGGCCGGGTTGCTGCCGCGACCGGCGCTGCAGTTCTTTGGCGCAGCGTCCTGCGGAGCGGCGGGCTGGATGAAGACCTTTCTCAACTCGCCGAGTTGGACCGGCGTGCTGCTGGCCGGTGTCTTTACCGGCTTCATTCCGTGCGGTCTCGTGTACGCGTTTCTGCTTAAAGCCGGCAGTTCCGGCGGCATCTGGCAGGGCTGGCTCACGATGGCCGCCTTCGGCCTGGGCACCGTGCCGTTGATGGTCGCCGTGGGCTACGGCGGCCGGCTGTTTTCGGTAGCGGGCCGCGCGCGATTGTTCCGTATCGCGGCCTGGTGCATCGTGTTGACCGGAGCGATCTCGATCGCCCGCGGCGCGTCGCAGCTCAACACACCGGTAGACGAAGCGGCCGAAGCGTGCCCGTTTTGCGCGAGCGACGTGGAATCGCCTTGAACCGTTGGGCGGGAAGTAGAACGCGGATCTTGGCTAATCGGCGCTGAACGTGCGCGACGCGACTTCTCAGCGCCAACTTACAGCGCCGGTCCTTGGATCGTGAGCACGGCGATCGCAATGCCCCGGCCGAGCACATTGAGAATGGCGATCAGCAGGCCCACGCCCCAGATCGTGCCGCTGCCATCGTCTTTGGCCGCGCCGGTCTCGCCGCGTCGCTTGCGCCGCCAGCTTGTGATGACGCCGCAGACCCACGTCCAATGCAGCATCACATGCAGAATGATGCCCGCGCCCAAAATGCAGGTGGTTACAAACTGCACGTCGGCCCAGGCCAGGTAGTCGAGCCCCCAGAGCGACCAGGCCTCGGCCACATAGGGCGAGGGAAAGGCGAACTGCAGAATCACCGTGACCCAGCACAAAAACAGAAACACGACCAGCAAGAACGAGTCGAGCCAGAAATTGACGGTCGTTTTCGACCATTTCTTGGCGGCTGGCCGGGGGCGAGCGGCCTTGGCGGCCGGTTTCTTGTCGACTTTCACTTCAGCTTCGGCGATGGGCATCGTTCCACAGCCGCAACGGACGCAGATCCGCCGCGAGCACGACCTCTTCTTCCCTAATTATTACCGGGTTCCAACCGAAAAGTGTACCTTGTGCTTCGGTTAAGGTCGATTAGAATATCGCGAAAACTCCTCGAATTGGCGGCAGAGCGCCCGCCGTTTCCAACGCCTCCGACTGCTGGCCTGCCTCCCCAGACGAGCCATAAACATGTTTCCCAAACTCGACCTGGTCACGGCCAGCTACCATCGCTGCCGCGAGCGCGACGACTTCATCGACACGTTCTACAACCAGTTCCTCGCGACCAGCCGCGAGGTGGCCGACAAGTTTCGCGGCACCGACTTCAAACGCCAGAAGCTAATGCTGCGCGAGTCGCTACTTTCGATGCTGCTCTACAACCTGGGTTACGAAGACGCCCAGGAAGAACTTGAGCAACTGGCCGAGCGTCATAGCCGCCGCGAGGTGGACATCGCGCCGAATCTCTACGACCTGTGGCTCGACTCGCTCGTGGAAACCATCTCGATCTGCGACCTCGAATACACCGAAGAGCTGGGCCAACTCTGGCGCGCCGCGATGCAACCCGGCATCGACCTGCTGATTTCGAAGTACTGACAAAAGGGGTCAGAACGGAATGGCATTAACATTTTCGTAAGTTACTTGGCTGCCAGTTCTTGTTGAAGCTGTCGTCGTGGTTTGGTCATGAGTT